>MTNG01000079.1 GCA_002011395.1 Candidatus Aciduliprofundum sp. JdFR-45 | reverse complement strand
TCTTCGGCAACGTAACACCCCCTGCGTATATATCGTNGCACACGTAGAAAAAGATTTCTACTGTGAAAAGCGTTCCACGCCCACGGATACAGTTATATACCACCTGAAGATATGTATAATCAATCATGGTAAAACCGATCGTTAAGTGGGCTGGTGGAAAGCGTCAAATATTAAAGCATCTCCTTGAAAGAATACCCATAGAGTGGGATATCTATTATGAGCCATTTGCTGGTGGTCTTGCCCTCTTGACGGCATTATACACGAAAGGTAAAATTGGTAAAGCCGTGATCTCCGATCTAAATGAAGAATTAATAAATCTGTATGTTGTAATAAAGGAAAGACCCCAAGATCTTCTAAAAGAGTTGCGAAAGAAAATCTATCATAATGACAAGGAAACTTATTTGAAACTGCGTGAAGAGTTCAATAGGATAAGGGGCAATCAATCCTATGATGTGAGGAGAGCTGCACTTTTTCTGTATCTCAATAGACACGGGTATAATGGGCTATGGAGGGTAAACAGTAAGGGCGAATTCAACGTACCTTTTGGTCGTTATAAGAACCCGAAGATGCCTGATGAAAAGCACATAATGAAATTCCACGAAATGCTGAAAAATATAACAATTTTGAATGAAGATTTTGAAATTGCTGTGAGGAATATAAATGAGAATGATTTCGTATATTTTGATCCACCATATCAACCAGTATCCAAAACGGCATATTTCACAGATTATACATCCGCTGGATTTGATTCAAAAGAGCAGCGTAGACTGGCTGCGCTTTGTAGAAAACTAGACGAAAAAGGAGTTTATTTTATGGTCAGCAATTCTGATACTCCCTTAATTCGTGAACTCTATGAGGGGTTCAACATATATGTTGTAGAGGCAAATAGAAATATCAATAGTAAGGCGGATAGAAGAAAGGGTATAACCGAAGTCATAATCACCAACTATACAAAATGAGGTGAGTCCATGGGACCCGGTGGTTCAGGAACGAAAACAGGACGAACCTTGGAAGATATGATAGAGGCAGCGTTACGAGGTAACAACTATGATTATCAAAAACAAGTTGTAGTGGGGGCATCACTATACGGTGGCACCTACAAAGCAGATTTTTTAGTTGGTGACATAATAATAAGCTGTAAATGGCAGCAAACAAAAGGAACGGCAGAGCAGAAGATGATCTATGAAATAGCATCTCTTATTAAAATAGTTCGGGGCAATAAAAAATATCGCAAAGCATACATAGTGCTGGGTGGTAAGGGTTTCAGTTCTACATGTAAAGAATATCTCTTAAATCAACGACATCGCGAAATATTGAAACATGGCGATCTGGTGGAGATCGTATCTTTGGATGATTTGGTAGCACTGATCAACAGTAAAAAACTGGACAGATAATGTTTTGCCAAATTACGATCCAGAATAAGTACCTCCATCATTTTTAAGAAGTAACACTTTTATATTATGATTCCATACTTAATTCATGGGGAAAGGTCTGCTGTTTGCGATTGTGCTGTGCCTGCTTCTGAGCGTATGCGCTTCCGCTGTGACCTACACGTCCACGACGGTCACGGCTGAATACCGTCCGCTGTGGTCCTTTGAGGAGATTGCGGACCACTCCACGCTTAATACAATGCCAGTGGACGATGTGAATCTGGACGGGGTGCGCGATGTTGTGCTGTTCCTCCGCGGTTACCTCTCAAACGTGCTAAAGGTCCACCTCTTCAGCGGCTCGGATGGGCTGGAGATCGCCAACACCACCGTGTGGATACCCGATACGAATTACAGCGAGAAACTCTTGCTGATAGACGATGTCAGCGGAGATGGCTATCGGGACATCGTGGTGTGCGCCTTCAACGCGAGCGCCCTTGAGGTTCATGTTCTCTCCGGTTCCGACCTTGCCCTGCTGGGGTCGGCATCGCTCCCCTTCTCAGGGGGCGTGACGAAGAAGGAGATGATGGTCTGCTCACCGGGAGACCTGGACGGGGATACAGTTCCGGACCTCCTCGCCGGCATATACACCCGCGACCAGTACACCGTGACAGGGGGTTACCAGTGGTACGGGAACATAAGCCTCTACGCTCTCTCGTGCCCGACGCTGACCGCGATATGGAACGGTTCCAGCGGCTCGGAATCTACGACGACATCCACGTTCTTCTACCCCGAGTACCGCTATATTCCATGGGATGCCACTGGAGACGGCGTGAGCGATGTCCTCATACTCAACACCACGGGAACAAGCGCAAGCGTGCACCTTCTAAACGGCACGAACGGTGCCCTCGTCTGGACCCTCCCCCTTCAGGGGTCGAAGATATCCGACGTCGCCGTGGGGAACTTCACCGCGTGGGGCGAATCGTTTGTGATCTCCGTCGTGAGCGACACGGGCTCGACCCTCTACGGCGTGAATTTCACGGGAGATGTATACCTGATGCACTCATTCACGGGATTGATATCCTTCTGTGCCCAGTACGCCTACTCCATGAGCCCATCGCTTCTGCCAGATCTTTACTACAGACCGCTTGACCTTAACGGAGATGGCCTCCAGGACCTGGGGCTGAACAACATATCCACCACATGGGTGTACAACAACTACACCCTGTTTTCCCCCGCGGCGAACACCACGCTCGGAACGGTATCATACACCAACGGCCTGTCCGCACCGCGGTTCTACTACTACGGCGCGGTTCTGCCCGATGTGAACGGCGATGGGGTGAACGATACCTGCGTGTTCAGGGTGTCGCTGGAGGACACCCCCGATTCCGTGGTGGACATGTATTCCTCTCCGTCCCTCACACCCCTCTGGTCGGTGGGTGGCACCGGAGCCGATGCAACCAACTGGCTGTTTGGCTATCTTTACATGTCCTACGCTGAGGGGTTCCAGACGGTGACACCGTGCTTTGATATCACGGGCGACGGTGTGTTTGACATCTTTATGCTGGAGAACGTGACGAAGGTTCAGGACACGGCGACCATGAACGCCACGCTCATAAATGGGACAGCGGGTACCACCGTGTGGAGAACGCCCCTTACATTCCAGTCCAACAACACATTTGAGACGTGCGATATTGAGCAGTACGTCATGGGCGACGCCAACAACGACGGCGTACCGGAGGTCACGGTTACCGTTGACATGGAGAACAGCACCCTCGGGACGCGTCACATAAGGGTGTTCGCGATGAACGGAACCGCGGGTAACACCGTGTGGAACGTTACGTTCTACGCCGAGGACATGCAGGGTACGGCGCATGTCAGCGTTTACTCCCCCGCGATAGCCACCCCATTCGGCTATCCCGGGACAGGAAGCATGGACCTCAACGGGAACGGTGAGGCCGACGAGGTCTTTGTGGAAACCGCCTACGGCATATACTTCTATGAGAGAAACCCCAACTTCACGATACCCGAGCTCAGCCCTCTGCCTCTTCTGGCCCCCATAGCCCTTATACTGCTCTTCCGGAGGAAATTTTAAATTTCCTCCCCTTTTCCACATGGCTGAATGCCCACCATAGAGGAGCGGATAAGGGAACTCGAGGAGGAACTCCGGAAGACGAAGTACAACAAGGCCACGGAGCACCACATACTCAAACTCAAGGCACGCATCGCGAGCCTCAAGAGGGAACTGGAAAGAAGGAAGAGCGCGAAGGGCGGGGGCTATGGCTTTGCGGTAAAAAAGAGTGGCAACGCCACCGTGGCGCTAGTGGGCTATCCCAGCGTGGGCAAGAGTACCATTCTCAACGGAATAACCAACGCGGAGAGCGAGGTTGGCGAGTACGCTTTCACGACACTTAATATAATACCTGGCGTGATGGAGTACGAGGGGGCGAAGATACAGGTGCTGGACATGCCGGGCATAATAGAGGGCGCATCCCGGGGTCGCGGTAGGGGGCGTGAGATACTCTCGGTGGTGAGGGGCGCGGACCTGATAGTCCTTGTGGTGGATGTCTTCTCCCCTAACCCCTCATCGCTGATAAGGGAACTCCACGAAATGGGCATACGGCTGAACGAGTCACCCCCTCAGGTTGTGGTGAGGAAGAGGGCGTCTGGAGGGCTGGACGTCGGGAGCACCGTTCCCCTCACGCGGATGACTCTGGAGACGGCAAAGGATATACTGAGGGAATTCGGCTACATAAACGCGGAGGTTATCATAAGGGAGGACATCACGCCGGAGAGGTTCATAGATCATCTACGGGGTAACTGCGTGTACATTCCCGCCATCATTGCGCTCAACAAGATAGACCTGTTGCCCCAAGAGCAGGTGAGCGAGATTATGAAAGGTCTCCGCGGCTGGAAGGTGGTCCCAGTATCCGCCGCGAAGGGTGAGGGGCTGGAGCGCCTGAAGGAGGCCATATTCCGTGAGCTGGACCTCATCAGGATTTACCTTAAGCCGCAGGGCGGGGAGGCGGACATGGAGGAACCGCTCGTGATCAAAAGGGGTTCCACGGTGGAGATGGTCTGCAGGGCAATACACCGGGATTTCGTGGAGCGGTTCAGGTTCGCCAGGGTGTGGGGCAGGAGTGCGCGCTTTCCGGGGCAGAGGGTCGGGCTGGAGCACGTTGTGGAGGACGGCGACGTGATAACCATAATCCTCAGACGCTAATACCGGATTTCAAAGCCCTCCATTCCCTCCGGCCTCTCCCATGTGACATCCACTTTCTCCACACGGGCATAGGGTTGCCTGTTTTTGCAGTAATCTATGAGTTCCCTCACCTTCTCCTCCTCGCCCTCGAACACCGCCTCCACGCGGCCATCCGGCAGGTTTTTCACCCATCCGCTCACACCGAGCCGCTCCGCCTCCAGCCGGGTGTGATACCTGAAAAACACACCCTGAACCCTTCCGCTGAAGAAGCAGTGTGCCCTCACGCGCGCCATGAATAAAAGTAAAAAGGGAAGAAGGGTAAAAAGTTTTTCAGCGTCGTCTTCTGCGTGTCAGGAGCACCAGCAGTCCTATCGCTGCGAGCAGCGGTACCACTCCGCTGAACTCGGGCACGACGTTGTTCAGCACCAGGTTGAGTTTGGCGCTTCCGGGTGCTGTGGACACAGAGGTGGAGTTGACGTCGTAGTAGGTACCGTCCACGGCGCCGGCGTTTGTGCCGTCGTCAGCGTACACCTGAATGGTGTCGCCTATGCTGTACACGCTCGGGAACTGGTCTATGTAGTACTCGTAGTATCCGTTTGCATCCGTGTACACGGTGATGTTCTCGCCAGTCGCGAGGTTCGTTATGTTCACCGCGACGTTCGCCAGAGGCGTGCCCGCACTGTCGTTAACCCATCCGTAGACCCTGAACTGCGATGCGTAGATGTATATGTCTATGTAGTCAAACGCACCCCAGTTGCCGTTGGCGTCCTGCCCGTGCACGTATATTCTATGGTACCCGCGGCTCAGGCTGAACGGATCTATTGTGGCGTTCACCACCTCAGTCACCGAATCAAACGCTCCATCCTGAGCGAATAGCGGCGTTCCGGTACCGTCCGCACCTATCGTGTCTATGAAGTACTCCGCCGCCGCTATGTTGCTGTAGCCCGATTCAAGGTCGCTTATGAGGGCGGTCAGCGTCAGCATCTTCGTGTACACCAGGTCTATGTATATGATCTTGCTCGCGTTGTTCGTGTTCGGTGGCCTGACGAGTGTGTCGGTCGTGGCCGGACCGAGATTGTCCGCCACAGTTGGCCCGTATTTAGCCACGAAGATCTCTGTGTTCCATTTCTCGGGGCTCTTCGTGTAGGATATATACACCGTACCGTCGGTAGAGTTGTCTATGGACACGTGGTATATCGGCGTGCCTGCGAAGTCCACGTATTTATATCCAACGATGCTGTCTGTTGCAGGGTCTATCTGCGCCATCTTTATGCTGTACCTGTAATGCGCCCAATAGTCGTTGTAAGGTGCACTGGTGTAATAGGAATTCTCCTCTGCAAATGCCACCCATATGTATCCGTTGGCATCCTCTGCAATACCGGGCCCTGGTAGGCCGTCATACACGTTCAATCCTGGCACATTTGCATCTATCTTAATGGGTGTGCTCCATGTTGTGCCATCTGTTGTGTAGATTAGATATGCTTTGTGTTCAACAACACCGAAATTGGCATTTTGCTGGTCATCATCGCTGTACCAACCCACCCACAGTCTTCCGGAGGAGTCGGCATATGCTGTGGGTTGCATTTCATAGAAGCCGTCACTCCCTGTGCCGAATAGTGTGTTGAATGTTCCCCATGTCCCGGTGCTGTAATCATACGTTACATATGCTATGTAGTAATCTGTATCCGTTCCCGAACCTCCCAGCCTCTGAGAGACGAAGACCCATAGCTGATTATTGAACTCCGCAACGCCAGGATAGTAACGCCGATCATCGCTATTTCCTGTGCTGTCTATGCTGTTAGGACCGTTCCATGTCGCACCACCGTCCGATGTATGCACCTCTCTTAAATCTCTGATACCACTCCTAGTATCAAGCCACGTATAGAATACCCAAGTATTGCCCCTTGAATCGCAGTAGACCTTTGTCCAGGGATACGCTATCAGGTAATACGTGGTGAATCCTTGGGAATATATGCTGCCGGATTCAAACGTTGTAAATGACCATCCCGTTTCATCTCCATATACGACGTATATGGATTCGCCTGTGCCAAAGGATACGTAGACCTTCCCGTTGGAATCCACGTCTATGCTCGGATACCAGTAGAACCAGTCCATTATCTGTTCCAAACTGCCAAGATAGTCAAAGTACCTATCGAAACCGGGTAATGCCACGTACTCCGTCCATGTCTTTCCACCATCGGTGCTGTGAGCCACTATGAGGTCGAAGTTGTCTCCATTCGTCGGAAGCGTCGTAACCGGGTTCCTGTCCGTTGACGCGTTCTGCCTGAAGAACGCCACCCACAGAGAACCGTCGGTCGGGTCCACTGCGATGGCAGATGTGGTTTCCATTATGTCTGTCCTCGTCACCTGATTGTGCCAAACGGGTGCAGTGGGTACAACCTGCAGGTTGATTGTGATGGAGTCCATCACCGCGGTGTTCGTGGTGGACACCGCCTTCAACCTCACCTCGTAGAGCCCCTCAGCGGTCGTGGCCGCCGCGGATATGGACGCGTTCACCCACGCAACCTCGCCGGGGTTCAGAGACACGCTCGTCGTGGAGAAGGAGACAGTTATGTCAGTGGTCGCCGGTATAACCTCGCTTGTGATGGTGTAGCTGTCTGCCGCACTCCCCCAGTTCACCACCCTGAAAGTCGTGTTGAAGGAGGTACCAGCGACTATCACCTTCTGGATGGGCTGGTGTGTGAAGTCCTTGTAGTCCGAACCGAGAGGCATGTTCTCATTGTACCTCTCAACCTTCACGTGGTTGCTCACGGTACTCTTCGGGCCCAGTGGACCGAGAACGTGGAGTGCGAACGTCTGGTCATTGGCTCCCGGACCGTCGGGGTCATCCAAGCCGATATTCGCGGCTATCACCTCAATGGTCCACGTGCCAACCATGGGCTTCTCAACGTTCACAACCTCCGTTGTGTTGAGCGAGTCGTACGCTGTGGGATTCGCAACGCTCCACTGGCTGTTACCCACGAATATGTTGCCGTGATACTCCGTGCCATCGGGCGCGATGACGCGGAGGTCCAGGTTATTCACTATGGCTGGATTTGCATTGGCGCCGCCGTTTGCATCGGTCCACACCAGTGTTATCCTGAGAGGGGCCTCATCGGTGACCACATTTATCGTGTTGCTCCACGTCGCAGAAGTGTCTGCGGACTGCCAGTCCCAGTACTTCATGCTGAGAGGTGGCTCTGGTATCAGACCCTTGGCTATGTTAAGTCTGCCCCAGCCCACATCGGGACCGCCGTACTTGTAGCCGGGCATTGGGTCGGCACCGCCTATCACGGTGGCCTTTATCAGAGCGGCAGATGGGTTGGTGAGACCTTCAACATCTGTGTAATAGTCCCTCACGAGAACGCATGCGCCAGCGGTTACGGGTGTGGCCATAGAGGTGCCCTGCATGGCTATATAGTCAGCGAGACCGTCTCCGTTGTAGTCAATGGGCACAAACCATGTGGCCCCTATGTTTGCATCCGAAACGGTGCTGGCTCTTGTGCTCACTATGCCGCTTCCGGGTGCCACGATGTCCGGCTTCGTTCTGCCATCACCGGCATAACCGCGCGAGGAGAAGTAGGCGAGTTGGTCCGGGTTGTCAGCCATTGAATATGCGCTCCACGTGCCCTGCGAGTTAACCTGGGGTCGTAGATTTTCGCTCGCACCCACCGTAAGAATGCTCTTTGCGTTCGCTTCGGGACCTATGGTGCCTGCACCCGGTCCTGAATTGCCAGCGGCGAAGAGTATGAGGAAATCTTTATTGTTCCACATAAAGGTGTCTATTTCGTCAGCATCAGCATCGTAGCTATTTCCGCTGGAACCCCATGAATTCGTCCACACCCTTGCGCCATCGTTGTAGGAGCGCGTGGCCATGTTCGTTATTGAGTCGTAATTGAGTCCGCCACCAAATATACTGACCGTCCCTATAGATTCAAAGTGTATTTGCGCTTCTGGTGCCATTCCGGCTAGTGAATTTCCATATATTTTGTTTGTTGTATCTGCACCGCTCATAACGCCGCTAGCAGCCACGCTTCCGGCCACGTGGGTGCCATGTCCTCCGAGGTCTCCATTGTCTGGGTCGCTGGGATCTCCGTCACCCGCTGCATCGTAAATTGTGAGAACACGCCCGGCGAAATCGGGTATAACCGTGGCAGGATTTCCAGTGTCAAGGCCGGTATCCGCTATAGAAACCACCTGCCCTGCGCCGGTGATTGGCAGCCCCAGACCGTTGCGCCACTGGTCGCGCAGCACCGCGGCACCGACTATGCGCGCAGCCACGGAGTTCATGAGTTTCAACTTGGTTCTGTTGTGAATCGCCAGAACCTCCGGTTCAAAGGCTATGTCCTTTATGTACTTCGTCTCCACGTCCATTTCAAACTTGGCGGGGTATGTGCCGGGACCGAAGGGCTGTATGACCTTTATGTTGTCGCCACCGTATTTGAGCGCTATTCTCTCGGCCACTTCGCGGACATCAACGTCGGGGTCCACAACAACCGTTATCCTGGTTCTTGTCAGCCCCTTTTCCATGGCGTCTATGATGGTCTCTCCGAGTTTCCAGTAGGGCTGGAATGGATAGACGGCCTTCACATACCACAGCGACTGTATTTCGCTTACCCTGGCGGGGTCAACCTTCACCAGATAGGCGTACTCGTTGTAGTAGTTGTAAATCTTGGCGCCGTTCAGTTCAAGCCCGCTCTTCCACTCTGGGGTGGGGGGGCCTATGAACTGGACCACATAGAAATTGGTTGTCTCCGTGTAGTAATCCGTTGGTATTTCCGCGAGGTTTCCGTGGAACTTCCCGGTCTGGAAGCCCACCCAGTAATCAATGGGGTTTATGTTCACGCCCTTTGACTTCAGCGCTCTCAGTTCCTGGTTCGTGTACTTCACCAGAGCGTAGTGGTCGTACACCTGCACCACGTTCAAACCGCTGTTCTTCAGCGCATTCAGGGTGTTGGGACTTTTCAACTCAACCAGAGCGTATCCCTGATATCTCTCGCCACCGCCGATATAGGGCTGACTGACCACTGCAAGCCCTGCAAGCACAAGCACAAGCAAAATGCCCACTGCAACAGTTCTGGATAGATATCTCTTCCTTTCCGCCTTTTTCTCTGCCCATTGCATACACTATCGCCTCCCGCGACAGCACAACCTATTGGAAAACCGGTATATTAAGTTTCTGTTCATCTTTGTATAAAATGATGTAGATGCGTTCAAAGGTGGGTCTTTATAAACTTCACTTTCTCTGAAGTTTGACCGGCAAATATATCAAAAAAGATGAAGATTATGCTCCGTGGGTCTGGAGTCCCTTTCGGTTCTGGGTAGAAACGGAGCCCGTGAAGTTCTGCGGTATCTGCTGGAAAACGGGAGCGGGACACCCAGTGGAATAGCGAAGGCGCTGGGGATGCACATAGTCACCGTTACGCGCTACCTTGAAGCGCTCCACGATATAGGGGTCCTCTCACGCGAGAAGAAGATGGGCCGCACGCGTGAGGTCTACGTGTACAGCGTGGCGGCAAGGCGCGTGAGCATAGAAATAGATGTGGAGGAGTACGTTTACGGCGAGGCGAGGAGGGAGGAGGAAGCGAGCGAATTTTACAGGCGTCTGCTTGAGGAGATGGTCAGGCGCGCCGCCATGGCATTCGGCGACGACGGCGTATATTCCAGCGTACCCGTACCGGAAAGGCCCACGGCGGAAGATGTGAGAAACGCTGTACGCATTTTCAGGGAGAAATACGGGCCCACGATAGCGAGGAGCATATTTCTCACGTCCGTGTCGGTGGCGGGGGAGGGCGTTGAGGACGCCCGTACCCTTCTGGAGGGTTGGGAGAGGTGGTTCCAATGATGAGAGTTGCCAGCGGCATCAGGGGTCTTGACGAGATGTGCGAGGGCGGGTTTCCCGGTGGCTCAGTCATAGTGGTCACGGGTCCGCCGGGGAGCGGGAAAACGCTGTTCGGCCTTCAGTTCGCGCTGGCCGGGGGTAAGGCCGTTTACGTCACCCTGGAGGAGCCGAAGGAAAACATCGTTCTGGCGGGCGATAGCATAGGGCTACCCGTGAGCAAGGCCGTTGAGAGTGGCGACCTGTGCATAGTGGACTTCGGCTATCTCAAGGAGGTTGAGGGGGATCAGGACATCACATACACCTTCAGGGCCATAGCGGAGTACTTGGAGGTGAATGGCCCAGTATCCCGGCTCGTCGTTGACTCCATAACGGCCCTGTCCATCTATTATTCCGAGGTTGAATACAGAAAGGAACTCTTCAAATTTGCACGCTATTTGAGAAGAAGGGGAATAACATCGCTCCTCCTCTCCGAATCGGGGAGCGGTCCCCGGGAGGAGAACTTCATCGCCGATGCCCTGATATTCCTCAACTACGAGAACGTTTTCGGGGAGTACAGGAGAACCCTCACAATATACAAAATGCGCTTCACCCGCCACGACCCCTACAAGCACCCGTTCATAATAATGCACGGTGGGTTTGAGGTGCTGGATGAGGTGATACGTGAATGAGGATTTCGGACCGGCTCGCGAGGGCCGTCCGCAATTCGGGAGCGGTGTGGCTCGTCGTTGACGGTGCAAGGGAGAGGGACCTGTACAGGGCACTCATTGAGGGGCTGGGCGGGAAGGTCCTTCTGGCTACATCGCGCGTATCATGGGAGGAGGTGCTGTCGCGGCTACTCTACCCGGAGAGGGTGCACGTTGTGGACTGGCATTCATACAGGTCTCAGCGGGTCCTATCTGTGGAAATAAGGGGCAACGTATTCCTCGCATCAAAGGATATAGTAAACTTGAGCATAGCCGTCAGGAAAGCGGCGTCCGGCGTGGACTATGCCGTCCTTGACGTCTACGATGATGCGATGGAAATGTTTCCTTATGAATCCGTGAAACACTACCTCACCAGCATTCTCAGGCGCCTTCAGGACTCCGGAGTGGCCGTGGTTATGGTGGCCAGAGAGG
>MTNG01000072.1 GCA_002011395.1 Candidatus Aciduliprofundum sp. JdFR-45 | reverse complement strand
TGCCCCACTTGGACACGACCTCGTCCATCAGGAAGACGAGGTACGAACCGAAGAAGAGCTGAATCACTATGATGGCACGTGCCCAGAAGTAGCCGTATCCGCCCGACCACGCGTCCAGCGCGGCGATGAAGGTGTTTGAGGGTTGCAGATAGCCGTAGACCTGCGGGATGGCCTCCACAAATATCATTATTATGACTAGGAGTTTCTGCGTCTCCTGGTATATCGCCCTGTCCTCCTCGTTCCCCAGGTCTATGTTGAACATCTTCGCGCCCACGAAAAGCTGCATGATTATGCTCGCCGTCACTATGGGCCCTATGCCGAGGTGCATGAGCGAGCCGGATGTACCTGCCAGTATGGCCCTGAAGGATTCAAAGACGTCTATGGTCTTCTCAACGTCCAGGCCATAAAGGTATATGTTGGTGAGTATGAAATATAGGACCAGTACAAGGGCGGTCCACATGAACTTCGTGCGGAAGTGAACGTGTCCCGTCGGCTTCTTCACCATGGGCAGGTATAGCAGAACGGGTTTCAGACCGTACAGTTTGCTCTTCTCCCCCGCATAGCTCTCGGCGAGGAACCATATGAGGAAGAGGGGTATGGTGAGCAGGGTGAATATGAGGCCGTTGAACCAGTACTTTGACCAGAACTCACCTGAGAAGGGCACCACGCCGAAGGAGAGGTACCCGTAGAGGTTGAAGACGACTATCCAGGCGAGAAACACCCACGAACCCTTGGCCCAGTTACGCGGTATCCGCTCTTCCATGCATCTCTACCTCGCCGCCGGCTGCGGTGATCTTCTCCACAGCCCTCTCGCTGGCATCTTCAACGATGACTTTAAGCTTTGTGGTCACCCTGCCGCTTCCAAGCAGTTTCTGATACCCGGCAGCGCCGAGGTCAACGACGACGATGTCTCCCTCGCGCCTCGCGTATCCGTTTTCCAGCCAGATGGGCAGCATCTCGTGCATCTTTTTTATGCTGATGGCCCTGACCTCTCTCCTGGGGTGGTGGCTCGTGAACCCGTGTCTTCCCCAGTGGTCCGGCCTGTACTTCACCATCCATATGAACCTGTGCTTGCACAGCCCGGCCATACCCTTTCCGCCGCGGAGACCCTTGCCCCTCCGACCCTTCATACCGTGGCCGTGCCTGCGATATCCCCTGAATTTCCTTGACCTTTTCTTGCCCATATGTATCACCACCTTCCGGGACCGAGCATCCTCCTTATGAGGGCCGTTATGTCGCTCCCGCGATAACCCAGAGCGCCGCCCTCCCTGTAACTCCTCTTTATCTTCTCCCAGCCGCCTATTGGAGGGTGCAGGCGGAACACGGGTTTCACTCCCGGCAGGTCCTTGTACTCCACCCTGCCCTCAACGACCGCCTTTGCGAAGTCCTCAACGCTCTCAAATGCGGTGTGCTCCCTGACATACTCGTCCGTTATGGGCTTATCGCCCATCAACCGACCCCTGGCCCTTATCAGCTCCAGAAGGGTCTCGTGGTCTATCTCACCCCAGGTGACGTAGTCCTTCACTTTCTGGAGCATCCCCCTGTACGCGGGCGTGTCCGGTATGAGGACGCAGTGATTCACCCTGGTGAGGCGGAGCATCTTCAGCGTGTCCGCTATATCCCTCTTTATACCCGTGCGTCCTCTAACTCGTATCACCGCGTACAACCTCAACACCTCCTGCGTATATGGGCGTGGTCGCCCTCACGGAGGGCGGTATTCTCTGAAGGGCAGTGTGCCTGAGGGCATCGAACGTAGCGTAGGCGTAATTCACCGTGGTCTTGGTGTGGCCCCGGGTGAAGCCCCACGCGTCCTTCACGCCTGCGAGGCGCAGTATCACCTTGGCCACGTCGCCAACCGCTAGACCGACGCCCTTCGGGGCGGGCTTGAGCGTGACCTCCACGCTTCCGGCCCTCCCGACCACCTTGAAGGGCAGCGTGTGCGGTCCACCGCATCCGCACTCCCAGGAGCCGCAGCCCCTTCTGATCTCTATTATGTGCAGTTTGGCCCTGTCCGCCGCCTTCCTTATGGCCGGCCCGACCTCTCTGTCCTTTGCCCTCCCGATGCCGACATAGCCGTCCTTGTTGCCCACCGCAACGGTCACGGAGAACTTCATCCTCCTTCCGGAGTCCGTCATTCTCTGAGTCCGTCATTCTCTGAACCACGTTGACATCTATGACCTCCTCCTCAAGGTCCGGGAGGAGGATATCCACTATCTCCGGCTCCCTGAGCGGGAGATTGCTGTGCAGGACATCCGACATGTTGGTGATCTTGCCCTCGTAGACCAGCCGGCCCAGCTTCGTCCTGGGTACCCAATCCTCGGTCATGGCGATTCCTCCATTCTCTTCTTAACCTCATCAAAGAGCGCAGGGTGGTCCTCCGAGATGTGCATTCCCTTTATCCTATCCTCGTCGGGGAATACCTCCTCGCTGTGGGGCACAACGACGCCGCCGTCAACTATGCCCTTAAGGGCGGAGAAGACCCTGCCACCGCGCACGGGGACGTGTCGCCCTATGTCAAGCACTGCCTCTTCCACGCCCGCCTTCCTCGCCCTGAGCGCGGCGAGGTATCCTGTGAGATACGCACCGGGTGTGTTCTTGTGGGGAAGTTCCCATCCATACTTCTTGAGTTCCGTGGAGGTCGCGGAGGCGAGCACCCTGTCCCCCTCCGGGTGGTACTCCACGAACTGAACTATTATGCGCCCCCCGGTCCTCCTCACCACCGCCCTTATCTTCCCGGATTTTAGAAGGGCCAGCCTCTTCCTGTAGTCGGTCTTTCCCTCACGCCTCCGCCTGAACTTCACCCTGTACGTCGGTCCGTCCGCCATCAGGAACCCTCCTTCTCTATGTATCCCATCATCTCAAGGTGCTGGATGAGGTGCTTCTTGCTCTTGAAGATGCCGCCCTTCGCCCATCTGTAGGCCTTCCTGTAGTGGTGCCTGTCCAGTTTGCCCTCGTCCCTCAGTTCGCGAAGGGTCCTCCTTATGGCGCGTATGTTCTTCATCCAGCGCCTCTTGCGGGGATACCTTGCGTACTTGGCGCCCTTTCTCTTGCCGTGCCCTCTTCTCCGACCCTTTGCCTTCTGGGCCGCGATGTATCTGGCGCGCACACGCGATGTCCCCTTTACCTGCATCTTCTTTATGTATCCCTCGCGGATGAGTTCCCGGATGTCCTCCTTGGTTATCGCCTCGGCGATCTCCTCTATGTGCGTGGGGTCCATCCAGACCCTGTTCTCACCGCACTTCAGTATCTGCGCCGCCAGGCGACGCTGGAACCTGAGGTTCATTCCTCCTCACCTCCTCGTGTCAGCACGGGGTTGAGAACCCTTATGCCGAGTTCCTTTGCCCTCTTCTCTATTACCTCGCGCTTCCTCATCCCGACTGTGGACGCGATGCGCACCGCCTCCCTTTCGGGATCTACGTTCTCCAGCTCCTTCGGGTTGTGAATCAGTACTTCCCTGAACCCGGACGGGTGAAGACCGCGAACCGCGCGGGGACCCCTGAACCCGGAGTCCACCACGGGAGGGCGGTAGCCCTTGTGCTCCCTCAACTTGGAGTGCTTGCCCTTCGGCTTCCTCCACACCTCGTCCAGCCGCTTGAACCTCCACCAGTCGGCCATCCTGAACTTTGGCCTCTTCCTGTTCATCGCGTTTCTCATCCTGAGGAGGCGCTTTTCCTCGTCCGTGAGTTTGGGCTTGGGTTTGACTTCATGGGCCATAGGTTATCACCCCTTCTTTGAGACGATGTAGATGCCGTCCTGAAACACGCGCGGGTCCCTTCCCTTGATTCTGGTGGCCCGCTCTATGTTCGCCGCCGTCTGTCCGCACTCCTCAACGTTTATCCCTTCCACTATCACGGTGTTGCCCTTCACCGTGACCTTCACATCGCCGTATATGTCCGCGTAGCGGGGCGTCTTCTCACCGAGGAAGTTCTCAATCACCACCTTCCTGCCCCTGACGCTCACCTTCATGGGGAAGTGCGCGTACACTATTTTCAATTCGTATCTGAACCCCTCCGTGACGCCCCGTATCATGTTCTTCACGTGGGCGCGCCACGTTCCCGCGAGTGCGGCATCCTTCTTCTTCGGCAGGGCACAGTATATCCTAACGCCCTTTTCGTCCAGGGACATCTTCACCTTCTCGTGCTTGAACTCCCTCTGGAGTGTGCCCTTCGGTCCCTTTATGGTAAGCGTAAATCCGTCCAGGGATGCGCTCACTCCGTCGGGGATCGGGACCACATATTCCACCTCAGGTGCCACCGGCATTTCCATCACCATCAGTACACGAACGCCAGGAGCTTTCCACCTATGCCGCGCTCCTTCGCGTCCTTATGGGTCATAACGCCCTGGTTGGTCGTGAGTATTATTATCCCGAAATCCTGTGCGGGGAGGTAGCGCGCCTCGTACTTCTCCAGGTTATCCCTGCGCACGGAAAACCTCGGCTTTATTGCGCCGCAGTTGTTTATCACGGGGTTTATTACGACTCTGAACTTTCCTCCCCTCCCGTCCTCTATGAACTCAAACTCCTTTATGTACTCGTGGTCCTGCATGATTTTCAGCACGCGGCCTATGAGCTTTGACGCCGGCTTTATGTATATTTCCCTCTTACCAACCATCGCGGCGTTCTTTATCATCGCGAGCGCATCGTTCAGGGGGTCATGCTGCATTCCACATCACCTCACTGATACTTCCTGAAGCCCATTTCAAACGCGACCTCTCTGAAGCACTGCCGGCAGAGGTGCAGACCGTACCTTCTTATGATTCCCCTCTTCCTGCCGCACCTCTCGCAGCCGACGCTTCTCCCGAACCTCTTCTTGGGCCTCAACACGGGTTTTGCCATATCACTCCACCTCCAGCACCTTCACTCCAAACTCCTTCTTCATGAATTCCATCGTCTCCTCCCTTGTCACCCTGTGCCTCGCGGGGATCTTCCCCCTCTTTATCCTGCGCCTTGCAACCCTGTAACCGCCGCGCCTCCTGAACACCACGTTTATGTCCATGCCGAATATGCCGATGTCCGGGTCGTACTTCATCCCCTCGAACTCCGTGTAGTCGGGGATACCGAAGTTCAGGTTACCTGTGGAATCGAAGGAGTAGTTGGGAACCTTGAAGTCCCTCACCCAGAGCGCCTTCCTCAGGAACTCCTCCGCCTCCTTTCCCCGGAGGGTGAGCTTCACTCCGATGGGGAGGTTCTTCCTGATGTTGAAGTCGCGGATGGTCTTTTTCGCCTTCGTGTAGGTGGGCGTCTTGCCCGTGAGGAGTTCAACGACCTTCGCCGCCCTCCTCAGTTTCTCGCCGCCCTCGCCCACGCCTATATTTATCACGACCTTATCTATCACGATGTCCCGCATGGGATTATCCTTCCTCTTCATACTATGCTCACCTCGGGCAGCACGACCTCGGGCTTGTTAACGCCCACCACGAACACGTTCTGCTTTATGGTCTCAAATCCACCTTCAAAGCGCACCACGTTGGGTTTGGGCGACCTCGTTATGACGTACTCCTCTATCCTCGCTATCTTGCCGGCGTGGGAGCCACCGGTGATCATCGCCAGGCTCCCGGGCGCCAGCGGATAGTGCTCCTGTATCTCCTGCGACGGCACGGCTATCTTCAGAACGTCGCCCGTCCTGTAGGCGTTCTCCTCCAGCAGGATGTTCCTCCCATCGTGGAGGTTCAGCTGGATCCTCCCGCCCCTTACGGCGGTCTTGTTCTCTATTCTCACGAGTTTCCATCCCGCGTTCTCGGGGGGTATCTCAACCACGCGTATGTTCCCGCGCGGGTCCAGGAGAACGCGATAATGCGCATCTATCTCCCTTATCTCCAGAACATCCATGAAGCCGAGCGGGAAGCGGTGGTCCGTGATGACCCTCCCGTCCACCATGACCTTTCGGGCTGCTATTACCCTCTTCGCCTCCCGCGCGTTGTCCGCGAGGTGCAGCATATCCCTTATGGCAACGATGAGCGGGATGCTGCTCTCCACGGGATGTGGCCCCGGGGATGGGTGCGGTGCCCACTTGTGCGTCTTTCTCGGTATCTTCCACGCCCTCGGCGCCGCGAGCCTCTTCATGCGATTACTCATGGGCCTTCACCTCTTCCTCTCTTCTGGACGCCGCTATCGCCTCCAGTTTCTCCTTCCTCTTCACATCGCTCAGGTCGAGCTTCACTATCCTGACATTTGACGGGTGTATCCAGTAGGGCTTCATCGTCTCGTCCGCCTTCGCCACGGTCACACCCTCCACGGATATGCGCATCCTTTTCAGGTCCACTTCCAGCACCTTTCCCCGGTGTCCCCTGAAGGAGCCCCTCATGACCTCCACTACGTCCCCCTTCCGAACGGGGACCGAGCGCACGCCGTACCTCGCGTAGAGCTCGTCGCTCAGGTGCGCCGCCATCATCTTCCTCCTCCTGTGGAGGGGGGCGGTGTGCAGATATCGCCTCTGCTTCCTCGGCTGTCTGCTCTTCATATGAATCACCTCACACTATGGTGCTCGCTATGGCGGCTATCCTCGGCCACCTCTCGGCGGCCTCCCTCGCCACGGGGCCCTTTATCTCACTTCCCTTCGTCTCGCCCGTGGGGGCCACGATGACCGCGGCGTTGTCTTCAAACTGCACCACGGTGCCGTCCGGCCTTCTGAACGGGCGGCGCTGTCGCACGATGACCGCATACATGACCTTCTTCCTCATATCGGGGGTTCCCTTCTTGACGGATACCACCACGAGATCGCCTATGCCCGCGTAGGGGTAGCGGCGATGAACCCCGTGATAGTTTATCACGTTTATGATCTCCAGCATCTTCGCACCCGTGTTGTCCGTGCATATCAGCCGAGCGCCCGTCGGCAAACCTCTGCTCTGCTTGCCGGGAAGACCCTTCATCTCAATCTCCCTCCAGTTTCTCTATGACCACAAAGGATACCGTCTTTGAGAGCGGCCTGCACTCCATTATGCGGACCCTGTCGCCCGTCTTGACGCCCAGACATGGGGGCGAATGCGCATGGTACTTTCTTCTCCTCTTCTCGTACCTCTCGTACTTCTTGTGGTAGCGGACGATCTCACGTTCCACCACCACGGTGCCCTGCATCCTGTCAGAGATCACAGTTCCTTCTATGATCTGTCCCCTCACGGGAAGCGTCCCGTGGAAGGGACAGTTGGGATCGTTGCACTCCGACTCCGGCGGCTTAACGTCTATGCCTATATCCCTCATTCCCATACCTCCGCCTGCGACTTCTGCTCCACAGCTTTTTCGGCCTTTCATGGGGCCTGAACCTTATCATATCCCCATCCAGAACGACCCCCTCCCCCCCGAGCAGGAAGGAGAAGCGCGTTCCGTGCTTGGGCAGCACCTTCACCTCCCCGTTGCGCTCTATGACGATGGTGTTCTTCGTCTCGTAGAGCACGGTCCCCTCCAGCCCTACCATGCATCTGTTCGTGCTGGAGACGACGCGGACGCGCAGCCCGACGAACTCGTGGAGGTGAAGGTTGCCCGCCTTTCTCATTTCCTCTCCTCCTCGCGTATGACGGTCATTATCCTGGCTATCTGCCTTCTGAGAGAGCGTATCCTGCCTGGATTCGGCGGCGCCCCGCCCATCGCGGAGACGCCCCTCTCGTGCATGAGCTCCCTGCGTAGTTCCTGGAGTTTCTTCTCGCGCTCCTCACTGCTCATTTCCCTGATTTCCCTCGCCCTGAGCTCCTTCATCCGCAATCACCTCTGTTTCAGCAGCAACCTGCTCCGCACCTTCCACACCCATCTCCGGGCTCTCCAGTATGTTTATCTCATCCGGCAGTTTCACATCTCCAGGGAGAATCTTCACGGTGATGCCTATGACGCCGGGCTTCGTCTTCGCCACCGCGTATCCCACGCGCACCAGTTCCGAGGGTTTGCCGTTGTAGACAATTGCACCTGCCTTGAACTTCTCCGTCCTGGCCCGGTCGCCCGTGAGTTTGCCAGAGATTATGACCAGGGCGCCCTTGGCCCCCGCCTCCATTATGCGGCGTATGGTGGAGTGGCCCGCACGCCTGAAATGCCACCCGCGCTCTATCGCGGATGCCAGTTTCTCAGCCATTATCTGGGCGTTGAGCGCCGGGGTCTCGCACTGGCGAACTTCAATCTGGGGGTTCTCCAGTCCGAACCGCTTCTCCAGCACCTCCGTGAGCGCCCGGATTTTGACACCCTTACGCCCTATGACGAGGCCTGGCCTCTCAACCTCCAGTATGACGCGGGTGCCTAGGGGCGTTCTCACTATGTCTATGCCCCCGAACTTGGCGTCCTGCGTCTCCCTCATCAGGAACTCCTTCACGAGCAGCCTTTTCAGGTTTTCCCTGACGAACTTTTTCTCGTCCATCTTTACTCCTCCTCGACCTCCTCGAGGATAACCTCAATATGCACGTGCTCCTTGAACCACGGCGTGGCCCGTCCGTACGCACGGGGCATGTACTTCTTCACCGTCCTGCCCTTGTGAGCCGCTATGTGCCTTATCACCATGCTGTCCGTGTCCAGGCCCTTGTACTCCGCGTTCGCCTCCGCGTTCTCCAGCACCTTCAGTATGTACTTCGCCGCCTTGACGGGGTAGCGCCCCGGCCCCATGCCCCTCTTGTGCCCGACCGACGTGGTGAACCGCACGAAGGGAACTGGGCGGCGCTTGGCTATGACGTCCTCCAGGTACTTCATGGCATCGTCCAGTTTCATGCCGCGTATGGCCCTGCATACCATTATGGCGTGCTTTCTGGATATGGGCAGGTCCCTGCCCAGGGCCCTCGCGTACTTTTCGCCTTCCAGTTTCATGCTGTAGCCCACCATATCCATCCCTCACTTGAGCGGCACGAACTTGGACGACCTCGTCGCGCCCACGCCGGGTCCGGAGTGCTTCACCTCCTTCCGGGTGAGGGCGAACTCGCCGAGGTAATGTCCTATCATCTCCGGCTTGATTTCAAACTCAACAAACTCCTTTCCGTTGTGAACCGCGACCCTTCTGCCGACCATCTGGGGAAGTATGATCAGATCTCTTCTGTGGGTCCTGACGACGGGCTTGGTGCCCTTCACTATCTTCTCAAACGCCTTCATCTGCTCCTCGTTCATACCACGTTTGAGGGAGCGCCGCGCCCTCGCGGGCAGGAGCGGGAGGAGTTCCTCCAGGCTCATCGTCCTGAGTTCATCCAGGGTGTGGCCCATGTAGGAGAATTCCTTCTCCCTGGCCAGCACCAGCTTCTGTGCCTTCCTCCTTCGCCTCCGCGCCGCCTTTGCGGTGCTCCTTGATTTTCTTCTGGAAGCCATCAGCCCTCACCTCTTCCTCTTTTTCTTCTTGGGGGACAGACGTCCAACTTTCCTGCCGGGAGGTGCATGCCTGCTCACGGTGCTCGGCCTCCCCACGTGCTGGTGATTGCCTCCACCGTGTGGATGGTTCACGGCGTTCATCGCCACGCCCCTGACCTTCACGGGCTTCCTCGCCTTGCTCCTCCAGGCGTGAACAACCTTGCCCGCCTTCACGAGCGGCTTCTCCTTTCGCCCCGCCCCGGCCACTATGCCTATTATGGCCCTGCACTTCGGGTCCAGCATCTTGAACTCCCCCGAGGGGAGCTGAACCGTGGTCATCTCGCCGTGGGTGACTATCTGCCCGTATGTTCCGGCGGACCTTGCGAACTTCCCGCCATCGCCCGGCACTGCCTCTATGTTGTATATGGGCACACCCTCGGGTATGTAGCCGATGGGGAGCACGTTGCCAGGGCGTATGCGTGCGTTCTTGCCGAACTCAACCTTCTGACCCACGTACATACCGGCGTGTGCCAGCAGATAGAGTTTGCCGCCGCCGTGCATGCGCACCACGGCCAGGGGCGCCGTCCTCGCTGGATCGTGAATTATATCCTCAACCACGCCCCACGTGTCCTCTATGTTGGGCAGCGTGAAGTCCGTCACGTACCTGTGACTGGGAGCGCGGTAAACGTGGCCGCCATGCCCTCTTCTCTGGGGTATTATTCTCTTTCCCATTTACACCACCCTCAGAAGATTCCCAGCCTCATTCCGACCTCCTCGGCGCTGTAGCCCTCCTTCAGCTTGACTATCGCCTTCTTTCCGTACTTGGAAATTATGGTGTTCACCTGATCCACCTCTACCTCGAAGAGCCGCTCCACAGCGGCCTTTATTTCCCTCTTGGTGGCGCTGCGCCTCACTATGAAGGTGAGCTTGTTCTCCCTCTCCAGCATGAGGAGCGTTTTTTCGGTGACGTAGGGCTTGAGTATGATCTCGTACGGGTCAAAGGTCATGGAGTCCACCTCCTGATCTCCCCTATGGCCCCCTCTGAGAACACCGTGAGGCGGCCGGGGTGTCCGCCGGGCGCGAGATGCTCCGCATTCAGATTTCTCACCTCCACGACATCCACGCCGGGCAGGTTTCCGAAGGACTTTGAGACCACGCTTCCGTCCTTGACGACCAGGAGCACGGAGCGCGGCGTTTTGTATCTCCTCCCGCGGGTCTTCCCGCGGCCCGCCCTTATCTTCCTGCCGTTCATGGCGCGGAGGACGTCGTCGTAGAGGCCAAAGGTCTTGAGTACCTCAATCGCCTCCTTGGTCCTAGTAACCTTCTCCACATCATCCACGAGCACTATCGGGAGTTTCAGATCCACGCTGAGGCGGTGGCCCCTCGCGGTTACGAGATTTCTATCCTTCACCGCCGACAGGGCGGCGAACCTGGCAAGGCGCCTCTCCTTCCTGTTCATCTTCCTGCTGAGCACCTTCGCGGACGTGGGGGCGTGCGGGTCGCGACCGCCCACGGTGCTCGCGATGATCGTGCCCCTCGCCCCGTCGGGCCTGCGGGGTATGCGCGCCCTGCCGTGGTTGGGGCCCCAGTTGTGCCCCACGTGCCTCATACCGCTCATGGGGTTGTGGCCGTAGGGCTGCATCCTGTTCATCTGGAACGTCCTTACTGCCCTTCTTATGAGGTCTGTCCTCACGGGGTAGAAGAACGCCGGGGGCAGTTCAATCGTGCGCTCTATGCCGCCCTGAAGATTGTAGACGTTCACCGCCTCACTCATTCACACGCACCCCCTGCTTGGACGCCCTGGAAACATAGGTTATCTGAACCTCCTCCACGTCGGGCAGCACCTGCCTTATCGGGTCCCTGAACCTCACGAGCCGCTTCGCCGGCCCCGGCACGGACCCGTGGATGAGCACGTAGGGGTTGCGCACCTCTCCGTAGTGGAGGAAGCCGCCCTTCGGGGTTATATCCTCAACGGGCCTGCCGTCGTCGCCGGCGGGCACGTACTTCATAACGCGCTTGTTGTACTCGGTCCGCTGGTGGTACCCCGTCTGGCCGGCCTGAGGCACGGTGTACCTCACCCAGTCGGGGTGCCACGGGCCGAGAGTGCCTATCATGCGCCTGTGCTTCCTGTTCTTGTGGTCCAGCAGCTTGACGCCGAAGCGCTTCACGTGCCCCTGGAAGCCGTGCCCCTTGGTGACGGCCACCACATCCACGAACTTGCCGGGGCGCGTGAAATCCTCAAACGTTATCTCCTTCCCCAGTTTATCGTACGCGTAGGATATCCTCTCCTCAACGCTCCCTCCACCCACCCGGATCTCCATGAGGTCGGGCTTCTTCTTGGGCACCCCGCTCACCAGGCGCGGCTGGGTGTACGCGAGAAGGCGCACTTCGGCCACCTGCCCCTCGTCTATCCTGCTCTTCGCCTTCTCCAGGTCGTACTCCTTGGGGATGGGGAAGCGCCTGGCGAGGTCGCGGTCCAAGTGCGGCGCC
>MTNG01000009.1 GCA_002011395.1 Candidatus Aciduliprofundum sp. JdFR-45 | reverse complement strand
CCCTCCGCATCCCTCTCGTAGTGTGTGAGCGAGGTGTAGCCGTTGAGAGCCGCATAGGCATGCGCTCCCGCCTCCACCGCCCTCCAGTCGTTGGCGGTCGCTATCAGAACAGCATCTATGCCGTTCATTATGCCCTTGTTGTGCGTGGCCGCGCGGAACGGGTCTGCCCTTGCAAAGTGGTAAGCCCACAGGATGCCTTCCACGACCTCCTCACCGCCTATGGCGTCTCTGTCCCACACGGCCCTCGCGCGGGCGAGGCGGAGCACCGCGAGGTTGCTCAGTATGCGGAGATAAACCTTTCCGCCAGTGATTCTCTCTATGAGGGGGGCCACGGCCTCCGCCATGGTGTTCACGGCATTTGCCCCCATTGCATCCCTGACGTCCACTATGAGGTGCGTAACCACCATAGGACCCTTCGAGGTGTCTATGACCCTCACCTGCACGTCGCGGCACCCTCCGCCCACCTTTATGAGCACCTTATCCTGCTCGTTCGCGAGGTCCATGATCTCCTGCCTGTGCTCCAGTATGACCGCCTTGGCATGGTAGGGGTCTGGGACACCCGTTAACTGGACCTGCGCTATCATGAGAGGGTCCGTGGAGGACGTGTGAAAGCCGCCCCTCACCCTCGCGAGTTTGGCGGCGTGCGATGCCGCTGCCACGACGGACGGCTCCTCTATGGCCATGGGTATGAGGTAATCCCTGCCGTTGATGAGGAAGTTCGTGGCCACACCGAAGGGGACTTCCATCACTCCTATGACGTTCTCAATCATCCTGTCCGCGAGGTCTATGGGGAGCGAGCCCGTCGGCTCGAAGAGAGATATTTCCTCGGAGGACAGCCCTGCGAACTCCATCACCGCCTTTCTCCTCTCCTCAACGGACATCTTGTAGAACCCGGGGATCCTCGATGATGCCATCCTGACCACCGATGGGGGGAGGGGCGTGGAACTTTAAAACGTTTGCCTCGGTGATATTTACTCCTGAGATACTATTTTAAAGCGGATGCAGACGGAGTTTTAAAATTGCCCAAGTGAGAAAGGGATTTATAGGCGATTGTCTTTCACGCCGCCGGAGGGGAAGACATGGGCGAGATGGACGAGTTCCAGGACCTGATGAGGGAAGCGGGGCGGGAAAGAGAGAGGAGAAAACTGAGTAAGAAGGGGATTGCGACCGTGTTGGGGACGCTCCTGGTGCTTGGTGTGCTGGTGGGGACGTACATCGCGGTGGCGATGAATCAGGACACATACTGGAAGCCAAAGGGGACTGTTGAGAGAACCAATGTTAATGGGTTAAATGAAAACTTTGTACTCTGGAGGACCAGAGATTATTATACTGAGATAAATGAAACCATAGGCAACGCTAGACAGAATAGCAAATTCACCGTAGAGATTGCTGTGGTGATACAGAACTATGTTTATATACCAGGGGACTGGGTGGACTTTGATATAATTCTGCTGCACCTCAAGGTATTCGGAATACGTACTGAGAATGCAAATGGATATCAGATAAAAGAATTAATATTTAAATACGAGTGGAGTGACAAATACCTGGACACGACAACCATACATTATTACAGTTTGCGGGCAAAAAATCTCTACTTCCTCGCTACGAAAGGGGAATTCGACAGGTGGTCTTACAAAATAGACTATGAATGGGCAGAGCTACATCAACTCCGGGGGATAAACAAAGATGCTGAGGATATAAAGGAGGCAGGGTTCGGGCTGGAGTTTCAGATAAACCTCTACGACGATTATCCGAACTGGACCTACCACACCGTCACTCTGACCGCCACCCTCCTCTACGGAAAGCACACCATCTTCGGTTGGCAGGATGTACGGATAATGAGCACCGAGGTGAAAATTGAAATCGTGAATGGAGGAGGTGTGCGCTGATGAGTGAGATGGATGAGATAATGGACAGGATGAAGGAAGCAAAGCATAAGAGAGAAAGGAAAAAATTGAGTAAGAAAGGTTTTGCTATGATTGCTGGAGCGGCCATAGTGTTTGTCATTCTGATAGGCACATACATGGCGGTGGCCATGAACCAAGATACATACTGGAAGCCTAAGCGAGTGTTAGAAAAATCTATAGATTCTGCCACAATCTCAGAGTTGAATAACACGTATGTCTTTGTAAGAACATCATATGATCAGAAAATAATAAACCATACCATAGGTAATATATATCAAAATGACCTATTTACTATAATTCTAATTTTGGTTGTAAAAGGCTATACCTATTACCCAAATGAGATGGATGAATTGCGTCTATATCCTACCCTCTACGGGGTGAAAAACACAAACAAAGAGGATTACAGAATAAAAGAACTAATTTTTCACTATAAATGGAGCGACAAATACCTGGACACAACAACCATACTTTATTACAGTTTGCGGGCGAAAAATCTCTATTTCCTATCCACGGAAGGGGAATTTGACAGGTGGTCCTACAAAATAGACTATGAATGGGCGGAACTCCATCAACTCCGGGGGATAAACAGAGATGCAGAAGACATAAAGGAGGCGGGGTTTGGCCTGGACTTCCATGTGAATCTCTACGACGATTATCCGAACTGGACCTCTCACACCATCACCTTGACCGCAACCCTCGTCTACGGTAAACCGACAATCTTCGGTTGGCAGGATGTGAGGACGATAAGCACCGAGGTGAAAATTGAAATTGTAAATGAAGGAGGGATGTGAAAATGAGGGGCAAATTTAAAGTGCCAGTCGTTATGATGATAATGTTGATAATTGTATCACCTGTGCTGATTGGAAATGCAAAGGCTGAAAGTAACTATGCAGAAAGCGTCCCAACAAACTTTGTGATTGTAAGAACACCATATGACCAGAAAACAATAGATAAAGTAATAGGTAATGCATATCAAAATGATAAATTCGGTGTTATATTGATTGTAATGATAAAGAGCTATACTTATTACCCTACAGATACTGATGAAGTACGTCTCTACCCCCTGGCCATCGGAGCCCGCGGGCCGAACGCGGGGGAATACAAAATAAAGTGGCTGCAGATAGCCGCCACGAAGTACTCTTTCGAGGGGATGAACTCCGAGTACACGCCGCGCGCCACGGATTACTACGCCTCGCTCTCCATCACCTCCACCAGCGATGAGGGCGGATTCAGGGTCTTCAACCTCACGACCGGGCAGACCGGCGACGAGGCGTGGTGGATCAGGGAGTACATAGTGCCCATACACGCGGCGGTCGCCGGGATAGTGGCGGAGAAGATCGTGGAGTCCAATCCGGCCACCGCGCCCCTGGCGCCGTTTGTTGGAGAAGGGACCACTACGGCGACGTACTACGTGCTCAGCAACGCCGTGGACAGGGTCTTCACAACGAAGAACGGCGGAAAGATACTGGCGGACTCCGACTACAACCCGTGGGGAGCGGCCGACGAGGATGACAGGAACACCTACGTGGTGGTGAGGGGCGCAGCGGAGGCGAACAACGAGCACAGCAACGCCTTCATAGGCGGGCCGATGCAGTGGAACCTCAGGGACGGCGTGGATGACCGCGTACACGTGCTCACAATAAGGGCAACTCTGTGCTACGCGAAGTACGGATGGTACGCCCTGGGCTATGGATGGCACGATGAACAGAAGATCTCAACTGCCGTCTCCGTCATCGTCGCACCTGAGAGGATGCTCCGGAAGTACAGCACGAGGGGAGGGGATGCAGCGTGGACGCTCGCCCCGGAGGTAAGCGACCCGGCGGACGCGCGCTCCTACTCCATGGAGGTGACGAGGGATAACCTGTACGGCACCTACACGTGGCGCATGAGGGAGGAGAACACGGACATCGCACCCCGCGCAGATTCCGGAGAGGACAGAACAGTGCGCATACTCACGGGTGTGAGGACGAACCGAATGGACCTGGAGGACGTGTACTATTACTACCGCGGTGCGCTCCCCGAGGGAGACTACAAGGATAGATACCTGGCCGACCTGCCCCACAGCGTGGAGTACGAGACGTGCAGGGCCTACATATGGATACACGCCTCCGACGACGTGCGCGTGACGCTGAACATAAACGGGAATACCCTCACGCGATACGTCCCGGGCGGAACGATATGGAGGGTATCATTGGACCTCACCTCCAGCGGATATGCGTACATAACCGTGGAGAAGTTCAGGAGGGATAGAAACCCCCTTTACCTCATCACAGCATACGTGGAGTACCTCAACTACATCGGAAACATCATCGGGGACGATGATGACGGAGAAACACCTCCAGGCGGGGGCGGACCCGGAAGACCTCCGTTCATCCCGCGAGCCGAGACGTCCACGCACATCAGACCGGGGGACACCGCCCCCTGCGTGCTCACATGAACACCCTTTTTCCCTATTTTTGAAAAGTGTAGAAGGAAAAGATAATTACGCAATTACGCAATCACCCCGTATGGAGGACATATGCGAGCGGCTTCTGGGTCGGCACGGTGTGGACTACCTTGAGGTCAGATTTCACAGGCGCGAGTTCTTCCAGCTGAGAGCCAGCGGAGGCGAGTTTGAGGGAAAGGTCAGCGGCGTCTTTGAGGGCTACGGCGTGCGCGTTCTCGTGGACGGCGCGTGGGGCTTCTCCGCCACATCGTCGGACCTGGAGGCAGCGGTGGAGAGAGCCGTGAAGATGGCGAGGGCGTGTTCCAGGGCAAAGAAGGAAAAAGCCGAACTGGGCGAGGCGCGCCTCGCAACGGGTGAGTTCACCACGCCGCTGAGGGATGACCCCCGCGACCACAGCGTTGATGAGAAGGTGGAGATGGTTCTAAGGACAGAGAGGGCCATGAGGGAGGAGGGCGTCGCGGCCGCAACGGTGCTCTACCGGGAATACGTGGATAAGAAGCACATATGGACCTCGGACGGCGCGAACGTGCGCATCACCACGGTAAAGCCATCTGCCATATTTATGGCATATGCACGTGAGGGGGACAGGGTTATAAGCCACTACAGGGGGCACGGCGTGACGGGGGGATGGGATGCGCTCTTCACCATCCCCATGGAGGAGAGAGGGCGTGCGGTCGCGAGGGAGGCGATGGAACTTCTGCACGCACCGCTCCCCGAGGGCGGGAAGAGCGTTGTTGTGCTCCACCCAGACGTCGTGGGGCTCCTAGCACACGAGGCAGTGGGGCACAACGTTGAGGCGGATATGGTGCTCTCCGGCTCCTTCACCACCGGGAAGATAGGTCAGAAGGTGGCGAGCGAACTCATCACGATGGTTGACTCGGGGGACGAGGAGACGGCGGCGGGAACGATATTTGTAGACGATGAGGGCGTCATCGCTGGAAAAACCGTGGTCATAGAGAAAGGAGTGCTGAAATCCTACCTGCTGGACCGCGAGAGGGCAGCTATCTTCGGAACGGAGAGCACGGGCAACGCCAGGGCGTTTGAGTTCACATGCGTGCCGCTCATCCGCATGCGCAACACGTACATAGAGCCCGGGGACTGGCGCAAGGAGGAGATCATAGAGGACACGAAGGACGGCTATTTCCTGGAGGGCGGACTGAACGGACAGGCGGACAGCAACGGCGAGTTCATGTTCGGAATCGCCATCATGAGAAAGATTGAGAAGGGTGAAATCGTCGGGCTGTGCCGCGGCACCACCATGACCGGAAACGCCTTTGAGGTGCTCAAAAATGTGGATGCTGTCAGCCGAGAGTTCCAGTTCGCCATGGGCTTCGGGCACTGCGGCAAGTGGCAGCCGGCGAAGGTGGACGGCGGCGGTCCCTATCTGAGGACAACCGCACTCATAGGAGGGAGGTGATTTTATGGAGGACGTTGTTGAAAAGGTCATGAGGAAACACGGCGTTTCGCGCTACGAGGTCTATTACGTGGATTACCGTTCGATAGAGGTGGCCTACGAATCGGATGACCTCCGCGTGCCGACGGAGATGCAGCAGCGCGGCGTCGGCGTGAGGGTCGTTGATGGAGGTGTAGGATTCGCCTACACCAACACGGGAAACGTGGAGGAGGCCGTGATGGCGGCGCTGAAGATGGCCCGCGCATCCCGTGACAGCGTACCCCTCCCGGAGGAAATAGGCACGTCCTCCCCAAGAACCTTCAGCACGGATGATATGAGCGGGGAAGATGCCGTTGATAGAGTCATGGCCATGGTTGAGGCGGCGCACTCCGTTGATGATAGGGTAAGGGTGGACGGCGCGGCCTTCACCGCCGAGATGGGCGTTCGCGGTGTCATCACGCCCCATGGCAGCGTCGAGGAGAGGTTCAGCAGGTTCTCCTCCAGCATCATGGTTCTGGCCGTGGAAGGGGACGAGGTCTCGTCCTTCAACTACAGGAGCACCGGATCGTGCGACCTCACCAAACTCGACACGGAGCGGCTGGCGAGGGAGGTGGCCGAGAGCGTGGTTAGGGCGCTGAGGCCGCAGAAGGTGGATGCTTTCACAGGACGCGCGATACTTGCACCCATGGCCTTCCTTAGCATGCTTCACGGTTTCCTGGCAAACGTGACGGGCGAGGCGGTCCTTCACGGCAAGAGCGCCCTCGCGGGGAAGATAGGTGAGAAGGTCGCTGGATGCGGTCTCACGGTGTACGACAGCGGCGTGGATGACTGGATGTACGCTTCAAGGGGATTTGACAGGGAGGGAGTTAGGACGCGCAGGACTGCGATCGTGGAGGGTGGGGTGCTGAAATCGCTCCTCCACAGCACATACACAGCAGAGCGACTGAACGCTGCAAGCACCGGCAACGCAGCGGGCGGTTTTCGGGATTATCCCTCCGTGGGCTTCAACAACATAATCGTTGAGGCGGGCGATTCATCGCTGGAGGAGATCATAGAGGATACAGAGCGCGGCCTTTACATAACGCGGTTCTCCGGGACGGTGCATCCAGGAGGTGATTACTCCGGCGTTGTCAAGTGCGGATTCCTTATAGAGCATGGAGAGATCAAACACCCGCTGAAGGAGACGCAGATCACCGGGAACTTTTTCAATGAATTCATGAGAATATCGGCCATCTCGAGGGAGAGGGAGAACCTCGGGCCCTATCTGCTCCCGAATGTGGCGGTGGATGGCGTCCGGGTGATCTCTTAGATGAGGTTTCTAAGATAGGGCTTCAGAAGTTTCTTGAACCCCATCAGTATGAGCGCCATGGCCACAACGTAAATGTAGGCGCTGATGTTGAATCCCTCCATGGCAAATCCGAGAGCCGTACCCGCTGCTGGGGGGTGTTCGGTATCCGTAACCGTCATAAGGAATATGGATATCCCCACCGCGAGACCGCCTCTCACAGCGGTCTCAAGCAAAGGAGGTAATCCCAAGAGAAACACCTGGGCCGCCAGACCGCCCATGGCCCCGCATATGGCATGGCTGAAGACAACCCTTCGGAAACTGGATGCGTGAGACCTCGGCAGGGTGAATATCACAAAGGCCGTTGACCCTATGGCTGCCACCATGACCTCGGTGAGAAAGAAGTTGAGAAACAGTATGGACAGAACCACAACCTCCGTGGCCAGGAGCGTCTGGAAGACAAAGGGTCGTATATTTTCCCTCGCATGGGGGTCCAGGAGGTGCAGGTCGCGGCTCTCTTTCCCGCGCATTCTGGAATATGGAAAAGGGATTGTCCTAATTAAATTTCCCCCGGACGGTCCATGCGCATCTCCATTTCATGGGCGAAGTCCACCACGATGCGTCCCAGGTCTGTCAAACTGTATATTATCCACGAACCTCGCCTCTCGCCCCTTATTAACCGGGAGCGTTTGAGAACCATCAGATGATACGACAGTTTGGAGTCCTGTATCTCCCCCACTATCTCCTTTATAACCTGCACGCACAGGGGCTGTATGGAGAGGGCCTCCAGAATCTTCATCCGGACTTCGTCACCGCACGCCCTGAAGACCTCCACGAGGTCCACGTTCACCGCCATGCCAAACGGCGCTGTGAGCTGAGTACTCCGGGCGTTGAGCAGACACGCCACCACATCGTCGGGAACCTTTCCCATCGTGCTACCCACATCGCTCCGTGGTATTAAAAATTTCTTAAAACTCCAGTTTGAGGGTCCGCTGTATCTCATCGCCCGTGCCTGCGAAGAGGGCTCTGTAGGTGGGGTTCTTGGAGATTATGTCGTGCAGGCGAACTATCTTCGCCCTGATGGAAAAGCGGCCCCGCACCTCCTCGCTTGATGTGATGAAGTTGAAGCAGAGGGAGCACTCACCCGGGGAGGAAACGAGGAAGTAGCACTTTCCATCGCGGTTGTGAAGGCAGTATTCCTGAAGGGGTTTATCCATGGGGCATCACTCCGCTGGTGCGGGCGCCGGGATTTGAACCCGGGCTAAGGGCTTGGAAGGCCCTTGTGCTACCCCTACACCACGCCCGCCTCGCTGGATGGGAATGGGGAGAGGATATAAAAACGTTTTTGAACTGTTTTCAGCGACTTCTCCTCATCTCCAGGACGAAGGGGTCCGGTTTGCCCCATTCGCCGAAGTGGAGATAGCCGGCGGCCCTGCACGAAGCCCTGCACTTTTTGAGGTATCTGCACCTGAGGCACATCTCCGGAAATTTCCCCGTGAAATCCTTCCAGACGGCGGTGGAGAAGAGGGAATCAAACCCGTCCTCCATCAGGTTTATGATCTTCAGGGGCGTGTGGTTGCATGTCCTCAGCGTGCCATCCGATTCAACCGTGAGGTATGAGAGATGTATGTCTGCGGGACACCTCCCGAAGGAGATCCTCCTGAATTTCTTCGGGTCGGCCACGCAGTACGGTATCGGCACGCCGCAGTGCACAAACACCCCATATGTGCGCGAGAGGTCGTTGAGCGCTTCCAGCGCCTTCAGCAGGTCGCCCCTCCGGGGGTACAGGTCGTACCTGCCCGTGCTCCTCCCCCCGAGGTTCACCCTGTTGAACATTATCGCATCGGAATCAAGGGTTATGGCCAGTTCCGCGGTCTTCTCCACGTGGGAGATGTTCTCGCTCGTACCGATGATGGTTGTGCAGAGTTCACCCCCGTGCTTTTTGACGCGTCTCATCGCCCTCACGACCGATTCAAAGCTCCTATGACCTGTCAGGGCATCGTGGGTCTTTCCATCGTACGACAGGAGGGTTATCTCAAAGAGCTCCACACCTCTATCCAGCAGACGAACGACCCTGTCTTCGGTCAAAAGCACGCCGTTGGTTATCATCCCTATCTTGAGACCCATGCCATCCAGCCGGGCGCACAGGTCATCAAGTCCCTCGTAAAGCAGGGGCTCGCCCCCGGAGAGCGTTATTCTTTTGAGCGACGCGCTTTCCAGAAACCTGTCGGTGATCTCAAGCCACCTTTCGGGCGGAACGTCCCCCTTGAGCTTCCTGTTCATCCCCAGCCAGTAGTTGTAGCAGTACGTGCACCTCTGATTGCACCTCTCCGTTATCTCGTATATCACGGAGTGCAGTTTACGCCTCATCCCACTCCTCCCTGTATATGCCCTCGCTTATGAGTTTTCGCCTTAACCTTCTCCTCCTCAACCACACGAGGAGGAGCGGGTAAAGGAGTATGATTTTCGGGACTGTTGGTTTCCAAGGGCTATACATAGGCAAAACATAGCACATGGCGATAGGGGTAGAGAAAACAGACCACATTATGGATGAGTATATGAAAACAGCAAAATGAAGCACTGCGGAATTTCTGAACGCCTTTCCGATCTTCGGCGCCCTGGGGAACTTTGCATCCAGCTTTATCCACATATAGACAAGTGCCAATAGCATAGATAGGAAGAGGAACACACCGCATACAAAAGGCAAAACACGGTAGCGAAGGTCAAGAGAGACAAGCCACAGCGAGAGCGGTATGAAAATAGTGGCTGGCAGAAGTAGTAAGGCATATAGCTTCCGGTATGGAAATTCATCTGATGCACCCCGTCGGAGGGACAGGACATAGCCGTAACCCACCAGCGAGATGGTGGCTATGAGATAGCACAGGAGGATAAGAAATACTCTGTTCTCCTTCAAGAATATGTAAATATCCGCCCATACGGGAAGTTCCTCCGTGGGCGTGAAGAACATGGAGATGGTTGTGTCTTCCTTCAGGTCAATGACCTTTTCATAGACAAAGGAGGGGTATTTCATATCCAGTTCCCGATATTTCTCCTCGTCCTCATTCGTGTACGCTATGGCTCTAACCCTATAGGTCCCAGGTGGAAGCCACCACTTTGCCCTTGTGAGGTTTCCTCCCTTTTCATTCTCAGTTTTCCCTATGATATAGTCCGCCTCAAGAGAGATATAAACAGTCACCATCCGGTATGACCGAAGGTGATCACGAAAAACTATCTTGCATGTGGTGTTGTTAACCTCAGACCACGCGTCGTAATAGGGCGATTCAGGAAGCTTGTTCAAAACAATAGTCCTGTTCATCAGGTACCCACTGTAAATCAGCGTGTCGTTTTCCACGGAGTATATCTCCACGTAGGACAGGCCGATGTACCTCTTGGGCGTTTCCATTTGGATAACGCGTATCTCGTGCGTCTCCCCACCCCCCTGAGCGAGGCACAAGGCGGCCGGAGAGACGAGGAGGATGAGCATCAGGACCGGCAACACCCTCATTTAAAAATAATATTAGAGCGTTGCATATAAAGTTTTCCCGAACGGAACCCACGTGGGAAAACTTATATCCATCCTGTACCTCATGCCGGATGTATGAGGGTTAAGGCAGCGGTGGAAGCCGTGCTTTTCGCAGCGGGGAAGCCCATGCGTGCGAGGGAGATTGCGGACGTGGTGGGGGCCGATGTGCGCGAGGTGAGGAAGGCCCTTAAGGAACTCATTGAGGAATACAGCGCTGAGGGGCGGGGCGTGGAGGTCGTGCGCGTGGGCCAGAGGTACGTAATGCAGGTGAAGTCCGAGTGCCTGGAATACGCCTACAGGGTGGGCAGGAGGCAGCTGAGCGATGAAGAACTCAGGGTTCTCGCGGTCATAGCGTACTACCAGCCCATAAAGCAGAGCGAGGTGCGTCTCATGTTCAACACGAGCCGCGTGTACGACCACATAGAGAAGTTGAAGGGTATGGGTCTCATATACACCCGGCGCGTGGGCAGGAGTTTGGAACTCCGCACCACCAAAAAGTTTAATGAGTACTTCGGCATAGACGCGAGCAAACCCGAGGAGGTTAAGAAGTGGTTTGAGGAGAAGATGAAAGGTGGTGAAAGCGATGCGTGACAGGGTGCTGCTGATAGGGTGCGGTGGCCGTGAACATGCGATGGCCGAGGCGCTCGCCCGGAGTGGAGCCCGGATATATTCAATAATGCTCCACAAGAACCCCGGGATAGCGCGCCTCTCAAAGGACTACCTTCTGGGCGATGAGAGAAGCGTGGAGTACGTGATAAACTGGAAGTACGTGAAATACAGACACGTAGACATAGCCTTCATAGGGCCGGAGGCACCCCTCACAAAGGGAATGGCGGATGCGCTGGAGGAGCACGGCATACCCGTCGTGGGTCCCACGCAGAAAGCGGCCATGATAGAGGGGAGCAAGGAGTTCATGCGTGACCTCATGAAGAAGCACGGGATAAACGGCCTGGTGGATTATTACGTCTTCACGGACCCCCAGGACGTGAAAGAGTTTCTCAAGAACTACGGCAAACCATTTGTGGTCAAACCCGTGGGCCTCACGGGCGGAAAGGGCGTCAGGGTGATGGGCGACCACTTCACCACCGTGGAGGAAGGCATTGAGTACGCCGTGAAGGTCATAGAGGAGGGGATAGGCGGCGAGCACAAGGTCATCATAGAGGAGAAACTGGTCGGGGAGGAGTTCACCCTCCAGGCGTTCACCGACGGCACCGATATCAAACCCATGCCGCTGGTGCAGGATTTCAAAAGGGCCTACGAGGATGATAAGGGTCCAAACACGGGCGGCATGGGATCCTACTCCTGCCCGAACCATCTCCTCCCCTTCGTCACAAGACACCATTACAGCAAGGCCGTGAAGATCCTGGAGGACATAGTGAGGGCGATGAAGAGGGAGGGGATAACATACAGGGGCATAATATACGGTCAGTTCATGCACACCGCCCAGGGCCCGAAGGTTGTGGAGATCAACTGTCGGTTCGGCGACCCCGAGGGCATAAACGTGCTCGGCATACTGGAGGACAGCCTGCTGGAGATCGGCTGG
>MTNG01000129.1 GCA_002011395.1 Candidatus Aciduliprofundum sp. JdFR-45 | reverse complement strand
GTAGGCGACGAAGACGGCCGCGTCCACGGGGAACTGCTCCTCGCCTATGTTCCTCGCTATCGGCTCGGTGAATTTTGAGGTTAGAAGGTCGCGCGTCCTCCCCCTCGGCGGGTGGTCCCCCAGTATGCCGCCGACCACCACGGCGCAGGGCTCTCTGAAATCTTCAGGTTTTAACTCCTCCTCCGCCGCGGGGTCCAGGACGACGACGCGGGAAAATGGAAGGTCCCACACATCGTGCTCCACCGCGGAGAGGTGGCGCGACGCATAGCTCCTCTCCTCGGGGTTTTTCAGGCCGGTGATGAGGAGCGGCTCCACGTGCTCCGCCGCGTGGAGGTACTCGTACCACGACCACCTCGTCAATTTCTCCTCCAGGTGCTGTATCACGAAGAAGACCATGCGGGCACATCCGCCCGCGGGATAAAAAGGTTTATGGAAGGGGTTGATGTCGTGGCTTCAAACGACGACGAGCGCCCCCGCGAGGGCGATGACCGCGACCATTGCGAGGGTTTCGGGTTTCATATACTCCCACCGGTATCAGAGGTCTCGTTGCACCCGCATCCCCCGTGCGGATACTCCACGTCCATGTACCCGCCGACGAGGTATGTGTCAACATATCCTTTATATATCACCTCATCCCCCACCTCCCAGGGGTCATAATACAGCCTACACCATATGAAGACCGTGATTTCTGAGAAATCATCCGGGAAGGTGTAGTTCTCTGTGAGATTAACGTAAATCTTCTCTCCCACTTCTATTATTGAGTTGTTGTTCACGTCGTTCCATACCATCTCTATGTTGGGGTCCAAAATAGCGTAGTGTGCCCGCCCTTTAATATGTATACGATATGACGAATTATTTGCAATACCTATAATTTCATAGGTGCTCCAGTTAAAAATCAAAACACCGATAATCTCCATCCCACTTTGTGGAAGATTATTATTGACCGCATTCACTCTAAGAGTTAGTGATTTATCTGAATGCCCTGCTATTTCTACCACTCCAATTCCACTCCCACCTTTACCGTAGATGGCCACATTGCATATATATTTCCCATTTTCATCATACAACGGCAAAAATATACCTCCTCCGAGTATAGGTGGTTCCTCCATCCAAATTCCGGTAGCGTTTGACGGTACCTCCACCAGAAGCAGGTCGCCGGTGTTTACATATCCATCGCTGTTCATATCCACGAGCGTGTGGTTCAGGGGCATGAACGTCCAGTTCTTCTGACCTTCCATCTTCACCATAAATCCCGGTAGCCGGAAATCGCTGACCCGGAGGACTTCGGAGAATATTGTACGGGCCATCATTATTATGGTGTTGTTCACACGCCCTATTTCATTGAAGCCAATCCCATAGAAAAGAAAAAGAACGGTATCTTCAGTCTCTGATGGTTCTCTGAGTGTATTTTCAATCTGGAACATATACCATGCAGCCCCTATGCCCACAGAGACCATCATCACGCATATGGCCAGGGTATTCAACATCTTCCACATGTGCTATCCCTCCACCACATTTATCAATGTCATTTGAGCAATATCAAAATATCGAGGGGGATATGAATTATATAGTTCTTCAAAATTGTATTGAAATCCTCCTTCTTCAAAGTTCCATGATGCGTTTGCGAATTCAAAATTTAAATTTATCTTTACGTTTTCTCCTGAACCCCACAATGCCGCCCAAGGTATGTATGTTTTGGTATTCATGTACCAATCTATATCAAGTACGGCGAGTTTGTCTCTCAAATAGTACACGAACCATTCCCAGCAGGACATTCCCCTCTGCCACTGCGCTGGAGAATTATAATCTGGATGCTCTGAGAACCACCTATCATACCATTTGTCCCCGCAGGGCACGTTTGAGCTCACAAAGGCGACGAGCGCGACCACTTCAGGGGGTTCGGTTTTCATGCCCACAACAAAAACATGAAATTATTCACTTATAAAACCACCGGATAAATGTATATCTCTCCGAGGTCGGGCGGTGGATTTATTCTCTCGGCAGCAGGGAGAGGTACGAGAGCGCGGCGACTCCGAGGCACAGGAGCGCGGAGACGAAGAGCCAGCGTTCCACGGCGTCGGTCCACATCGCCTTCACCATGTAGTTCTCCCGCCCCGGCGTGGGATAGGGCTCGTCGTAGAAGTCGTCTGTGAAGTTGTCCGTGTCGTACCCGCCGCGGTACCGCGCCCACGAGTGGTTTAGTATGTACCGGGGCGGCGGCCCGCCCATGCTGTCAACCAGCGTCTCATTTTGTTCAAAACGTGTTATGTAAATATATGTTTTGGGGTTATACGGCACATATGCCTGATATACATTTTCAATATGCACGCCCCAGTAGGCGGTGAAATTTTTGATTGACGGCGTGAAGACCACGTATCCCCGCGGGGGCACAGTCAGGTTCGGAGCGAACAAACACCACGCATATGCATCTATAAAGGTAAAGTAATATGACCAGTTGGTTAGGCATATGGGTCTGTCCGTCGGGTTGTAGAGTTCAAACCACCTCGCCTTGGGGTCAAGGGTGTAGAGTGCGACTTCGTTAATCACCAGGTGCTCGCCCGACGGGCGCATATCCGCGTGGTGAACGCTGAACAGGGACAGTCCGGCGAGGAGCAGAAGGGACGCGATGACCGTGACTCTATTCACCCGCACAGTTCCCCACTTCATGAGGGAATGCTATGAGATTCCTCGCATATAAACCCACCGCGCAGATGTCCCGGGAAAAGGTTATCTCCCCCCTCCCGCATATACGCGGTATGGCGATGCGTCGGCTGACCCCCGAGGAGGCGCGCGAGGTCGCGCGCGAGCACGGCCTCATCCCGGCGAGGGTGCGGGGCACGCGGGTGGTGCAACTCGTGAAGAGGATGAGCGATAAGTTCGAGCCGATCTCCTGGGAGGAGTTCTTCGCCATCCTTGAGGAGAAGGAGCTGGCCGTGTACGTCTCAAAGAGCGGCTACGTCAAGATAATGGACAGGTACGCCCAGGAGGGGTGGGGCTTTTGAGGCCGAGGGTCATAATAAACTGCGCCGTGAGTCTGGACGGAAAGCTCGCGCTGGGCACGTGGAGGCAGACGCGCCTCTCCTCCGAGGAGGACATGGCGCGGGTGCACCGCCTCCGCAACTCCGTGGACGCCATCATGGTGGGCATAGGAACGGTCCTCAGCGACGACCCGAAGCTCACCGTGAAGGAGAAGTACGTGGAGAACCCGAGGAATCCGACCCGCGTTGTCGTGGACTCGCGTCTCAGGATACCCCGTGACGCCCAGGTCCTGAACGGTGCAGCCCCCACAATAGTGGCGACGACGGAGGAGGCCGAGGGCACGGTTCCCAACGCTGAGGTCATCAGGTGCGGGCGCGGGAAGGTGGATCTTTCCCTCCTGCTGGAGCTCCTCCGGGAGCGCGGGATACGGAGCGTGATGGTTGAGGGCGGCTCAAGGCTCATCGGTTCGCTCCTCCGCCAGGGCCTATTTGATGAGCTGAAGGTCTACGTCGCGCCCGTGGTCATCGGTGACGGCGCCCCCACGCTCGCCGGCTTCCCCGCCGCGAAATCCCATGAGGAAACTGTGAAACTCATCCTCACCAACGTGGAGCGGCTGGGCGAGGGCGTTCTAATGGAATTCGTTCCCGCGGGAAAGGTTTAATATCCCCGGATACGATATTTCCGCAGGTGCCGCACGCATACAAGAGTTACAAGGTTTACAGGGTGATTGTGCTGAACCTCCTGGCCCGTGCCCTGGGAATAAGCATATACCAGGAGGGGTTAGAGGAGAAGTTAGACAGAATTCTCGCAAATGCGGATTACCGCATAACTAAGTCCGACATAAGGCACGAGATAAGGAGCAACCACAAGATGACGGAGAAGGTATTGAGGGAACTCGAGAGCGAGGGGCTCATAGAGATAATCCGGGAGGAGAGGACCACCCTCGTGCGCATAACGAAGAAGGGTATACTGCACCTCCGGAAGTGGAACCGCTTCTATGTGGACCTCTACAGGGAACAGCTGGAGGACCATTACCGCTACGTGGGGCTACCCGACTGGCTCATGGAAGCCCATCGTGGCGAGGGGCTATGAAGGGTATGAAATCGTACGTCCCGTCGGGCATCTCCATGATCACCTGAACAGGGATGTCCCACTTCATTGATATGAGCTTCTCGTAGAGTTCATCGCCTATTTCCCCCTCTCCCTGACAGAGGGCAACCACTCTACTGGGCCGCACCCTGGTCCTCTTCACGCAGTCCATCACCTCGCTCACAAACCCCTCTATGTCCCCAACGTCCGGCACGTGGTCGTAGAATCTCACGTACAGCGCGTAGTCCCTGTGCCCGGCGATCCTCCCGATGGGGCTCACCTTCATCTGAGCCCAGAGGTCAAACCTGTGTGTGCCACTCACCCCCTCCACGTCCGCATTTCTCCTCACCGTGCCGCGCCTCCTCAGTTTCTCCTCCAGCCCCATGCGGGTGTTGAAATAGCGGAGCAACCTCTCCACGGGGTCCTTCCCCTCCGGTATGGCGAAGCTCTCCTCCCTCGCAAACCTGTAAGCGCTGTATCTGGCGACGAGTTCCGCCAGCATGCCCCTGATTTCCAGGAGTTCCCCTATGACGAAGAGGGCGAGCGCGAGAAGCACGCCTGTGGTAATGATCTCAATGGGTGAGATGGATACGAGCGAGAGGGCCCACAGCACACCTTCTATGACCACCCACACCATCAGGGCGAAAAAAGCCGCCACGAGTTTCCGATTCATCTTCCCCGCTCTCTCCGCCAGCGAATCCAGCATGTCCATCAGCATGGAAACGGCGTCCTCGCCCGCCCTCTCGCGTCCCATGGTCACCACATTGAACTCCACACATATAAACGTGAGGTTATTCGCGCATCGCATCCCTGTAGGCAGCCAGTATTTTATTCACAACGATGTCCCACCGCCGCTCCCTCACGACCACATCTCTCGCCCTCATGCCCATCTCTTTCAGGTCGCGCTCCAGCATGCGCATCACGGCCCTTCCTATGGAATCCGCATCGTACCCGCACACGCATCCGTAGTCGTTGCGCACGGCCCACGCCACGCACCTGCTCGCCACGACGGGAACGCCGCACGCCATCGCCTCTGCGAGCGTCAAAGGATCGTTCTCCGCGTAGGACGGCAGGACGTAGAGGTCTATGGAATTGTAAAACTCCACGGGGTCCTCTACGAAGCCCAGAACCTTTATGTTCTTCTCCTCCATCGCCCTGAGCCGGTGGTAGAGCGGTCCCTTACCGCCTATGACCAGGTTGAACCCGTATTTCCTCGCCGCCCTCACGAGCGAAAGCAGATTCTTCTCGGGGCGGAGCTGGCCCATGTAGCCCACCACGGGTGGCTCCAGACCGAGGTCCCTCCCCTCCCCTGGTTTATACACGTCCACATTGAGCCCGTTTCTTATGCAACGCACATCGCCGTGGTGCCGGGCGACGATCTCGCCGGCGGCGTCTCCGGGCGTGATGAAAACGCGTGATATCCCGGAATACCACCACGCTATGAAGTGTGTCAGGAGCCGGCCCACCATCCCGTATACATTTCCGTCCCCCACCGCCACGTGCACCGTGCTGACCACTGGCGCCTCAACCCCCTTCCGCGGGAGCAGGAGTTCCGACGAAGTGGCGTAGTGATGTATGTGGAGGATATCGTGGCGCCGTGCCATGCGCACGATTCTCTCCGCTCCTCCCCTGTCCAGATAGTAAAAACCGTTTCCCACCTCCCTCCCGCGGAGTTCGCGCTGGGATATGAGCGTAACGGAATGCCCCCTCCTCTCCAGTTCCCTGACCAGGTCCGTAACGTGTGTGCCTATGCCTCCGACAAGCCGGGCATAAATCAGTACGTCCATTTTCAGAGGGGCAATGGAGGTGGTCGGTTAAAAAACTCACCCCTCCACTATCACGATTTCACGTCCCTCCACCAGCGCCCTTGCCATCTTTCTCCTCCCGGAGTGAAGGGCGCGCCACACCGTTCCCCTGGACACGCCCATCCTCTCACCCGCCTCCTCCTGCGTGAGCCCGAGGTAATCCACGAGCCGTATGGCCTCCACCTCCTCCAGCGTGAGGAAAACGGGCTCTCGGGCGGGTGCGCCGGGGGGTCCGGCGGGACAGAACCTGCTGGCAGGGGGATGACAGCCGAACTTCCGTCTCTTTCTCCACCGGGGCATGGTATCATGAATTTCCTGATAATAAGATAAAGGTTGTTGTACTCCCTCGTACATATACCTCTGATGAGGTCACCGCATGCTCCCCTCATATCGTTTCAGACGCTGCTCGCCATGGCGCAGTCCCTGTCGTTTCCCTTCGTGGTCACGTACCTCGTGAAGGCCGGCGGCTATGAGGGAAACGCCGCCGTATTCTATATGCTGGCGTTTTTTACGGCCATCCTCATACTCCCCCTGGCACCCCGCCTGATCCAGCGCCCCTATACATCCATGTGCGCCGCCATGGTGCTCCTTTCCCTCTTCTTCACGTCCCTCATGGTGGTGCCCCCCGCCTTCTTCCCCCTCCCCGCCCTCCTCATAGGGGCCTACGTAATCCTCTTCTGGATGCCCTACAACGTTCTGGTGGCCCGCGCGGTGCGCAGGGAGGTGAGGGGGCGTGGAGTCAGCATATACTTTCTGGTGTTTCCCGCGGTCTCTGTGATCTCGCCGCTTTTGGGCGGATACGTCGCGGAGGTCTTCGGCTATCGTGCCCTCTTCGGCGCTGCCCTCTCCCTGACCGCGACGAACGCCGTGCTCATCGCCCTTCTCTCGAGCCGCCTACCTCACCCCTCCTTTCCCCCGCCCACCACAATCTCGCCCCTCTCCTCGCCGTTGGGCGTGGCGTTTCTCTTCAACGGCTTCATGGACGGCATGTTCTGGGTTGCGATACCCCTCCTCCTCTTTGAGATGGCGGGGAGCGAGGCGGGGCTCGGAAGGCTCCTCGCCCTCGTGTCGCTTGCGGGCGCGCTCGCGTCGGTGCTCGCGGGACATATATCCGATAAGCGGGGCAATCGCGTTTTCTTCGCCTTCCTCTCCTCCCTCACCGCCTCGCTTTTTCTCGTCTCCCTCCTCCCCTTCTGGGGTGACTGGCCCTCCATTCCCCTCCTCGCGGGGGCGTACTTCTCCCTCACGATACTCTACCCCATGATGTTCTCGTTGACCGTTGATCTCTACGAGGAGAACATCGCAGGAGGGATGATGATGAGGGAGTTATCCCTCAACGCCGGCCGTGTTCTGGGACTCCTCTCGCTCTTCCTCCTGATCTCCTCGGGGGTTATCTGGATGGCCCTGCCTGCGGCTGGACTTGCTCTATCGGGAGCGTCCTATTTCCTGCGCAGATGTAGAAATTAGGGTAACCGAAAAATTGATATGGGACGGTGTATTATGTGCATATGCACATAGGAGGTGATGACCATGTGGGGATGGCACGGAAGAGGAAGGCTCTTCAGAAGGGGACACGGATGGGGCGCGGTGCTCGGCTACTGCCCCTCCACAGGACTCCCGCGCGGATGGCGCTGGAGCCCATGGGTCCTCTCTGGGTGGACCTATGGGGATGAGAGGGCCATGCTGGAAGAGGAGGCCCGGTGGCTGGAGGCGCGCCTCAAATACGTCAAAAAGCGGCTGGAGGAGCTGGGCGGGGGCGAGNAGATTTCTTTTTATTTTTTCTCCCATGCTGCTGATACGGTTTGTGATGGCACGGGGTCTCTCATACCGGGATATCCAAATCTTCCACCGACACCCTTGGGCACAACCTGACCGATGAAAATGATATTTTAAAAAATATATTTTTCTATTGTATTGCCGATAAATCTTATATATTGCGTCTTTTTTTCGCCTCCCTATGAGGGGTGAAAATTCTGCCTTTATAGCGCTGGGGCTGGCCGCGGTCGTCGTGGGCGTGACCCTAGGTGCCAGTTTTCTCGTTGACGGAGCGCCCGAGGTTATTGAGTATCCCGCTGTTTATAGGGATGTGGTGTTTGACCACGCGGTTGACTCTGACTACGCCTATTACTATTTTGAGGACCGCGTAACACCCGGGGACACCTTCTCACAGGCGGCTCACAGGTGGATACGTCTCTGGGACTACATGCGCAACGTGACGGTTGAGGAAACAATCACGGTGGACGGCACGACCTATGCAAACCTGCGCGTCAGGTTCTCACCGATGAAGGTTATGAGAACGCTTTTATGGTGCGAGGTTGTGACGAACTACACTCGCGTCCGCGGACGTCTCTCATCTCTCATGCTGTATGTGAATCTCACCGAGGCATACGAGGGCGCGATGAGAGGATGGTGGGACAACGATGTGAGTGCATATCTCAAACGGACGACGCTCTATGGTGATGGAAAATTTATCAAAGAAAATATATATCAAGATGGCGATACGTATCTCAGGCAATTGCACGCCTATAATATATGGATATTTAATGATGCCCTGAACACCATAAACTATAGCCAGTCAGTAGCTATTATGGGCCCGTGGGATTTCTATGAACCGCGCTATGTGAACTTCAGCGTGGGGTTGATGGGGAATATAGTGGACGGAAACACACAGATAGCCTTCAGGGTTCAGTTCAACATAAGCCGGTGGGACGTTCCGTGGGCCCTTCCAGCCCCTGAGGTTGAGGTTCCTGACGCCGTAGAACATGGGAGGGAGGTTAACCTGAACGTTACCCCGGCTGGGGATGTGGATGAATACTACTTTTTCTGGGGCGATGGGGCGTGGGGCGGTGAGCCGGTGCATGTATGGACTGAGCCCGGAAATTACACGGTGTGTGTTTTCTACCGGCAGGGTAAAAATCTAAGTTATATCAAGACCGTGGAGGTGAGAGTTACATGAGGAGGGGTTGTGCCTTATTCCTGTCGTTCATATTTCTGTCCCTCACCACGTGCTCTGTCTCGGCGGAGCCTCCAGATGGTCCATCGGATGTTCACAGGTGGTTGTACCATCCACCGGAGGGTCTGCCCCTGGACTGGTATATGAAGTACGCTGAGAAGTACACTGTTGTTCGCGTGAAGGATATATGGTTTAACTGGAGCGGAGAGTCACGGCTTGCAGGTCGGATCGTTCTGACAATAACGCCGCTGCCGCAGCACGACAGCTACGGGGTACCGCACATAGGCAGGCAGACACGACGTTTTCTCGTCAACGTGCTGGCGTACTACGATGCCGGGAACTACTATGCCTCCAGACCCTCCGTGAGGTACACCCATTCCCTCACCCTGAGCACACAGTCTTACTGGATAGATGAAGTGAAGTTGAAAATGGATGCTTCCCAGTATTATGACCCCTATGGAAACAATTGGGATATATCAGTAAAATGGATCGGGGCGAGCCATGCCTACTGGTCAGGCAGATGGGTTATGAACGGTCACGTTGAGGGCAGTACATTTGAAGAGAGAATGCGTGACAAGGCGGAGAAATCGCAGTTTGTGACGGAGAACGCGTACATCGTGAAGGATTCATACCTCGCGTGGCTCAGGTGGAGGGATGCGTATGTGAAGAGATGGGTTGATGACAGGAACACGGCAAACATGGTTTCCCTGGCCATGAGCGGGGCCGGGCTTGGTCTGGGCGTGATGGCCCTGGTGTTTCCCCCAATAGGTCTCCCCCTTTCACTGGTGTCCTGTGGTCTCGGTTATCTGTCTCTCATCTACTCCATGTGCAATTCAATAAGCTACGATGATGTGAAAAGCCTCATGGAGAAGAGCACCGAGTGGTCCAACGGGGACAACACAAAGCCGGATAAGCTCGTGGCCAGGGGTGTGTGGCATTTCCCTAAACCCTTGAAGAAAAGCGACGTGGAGGACAGGAGGGACTGTACGGATGACGCCTACCCCGATTTCTTCTGGCACTATAAGAGGTGGGTTGTGGCCACCCACATAACTGCTGTTGTTGATGTTGGCGTGTGGAACTGGGGCATAGGCGAGGGGAACAGGCTAACCCTACCCATCACGGCGGAGGTCAGTCTGAATCCCGGCCCCTACGAGGCAGACGACGGTTTCAAAAGAGTGGAGACTGTCACCGCTGAATTGAGGTTGCGCAGGAATACGACTGAGAGATTTGGCCTCCCCAGACCGCATGCATCGGCCTTCCCCGACTATGACCCCAACGTGAGCTACGCTTTCACATTCTCCGTCCCTTCGTCTCCCTTTGACGGCGATGTGAACTATGTCATACACTGGGGAGATGGCCACATAACGGAGGTGAAGGATGTCCCCGAGCACATGGCTGTCACCAGAGAGCACGCGTGGGAGAGGGAGGGCACATATACCATGGAGGTCTACGCTTACGGGTACAGAGACGGCACCCTTCATCTAAGTCCCGTCCTTGAGAAAACAGTCGTTGTGGACGCCGGGAGCGGAGACGGAGGCGCTGGGGGCTCGCCCATCCCTCCCGGTCAGCCCATCGCGCCACCGACACCCGTATCCGCATGGCCCACCGGGGAGAACCCCTCCTGAAACCTTTATCCCACATGAGTGCCATGGTTCAAACATGGAACTCCCGTACTCCGTGGACTGGGAGGGCGTAAGGGCGAAACTTCGCGAACTCGGAGCGAGGCGTGTGCTTGTTCAGCTACCCGATGGCCTCAAAATGTACTTCCGGGAGGTTGAGAAACACCTCGGCGACTACGAACTCATATTTCAGGGAGACCCTTGCTTCGGCGCGTGCGATGTCCCCCTGTCCCTCTGGACCCTAAGGCCTGATGTCATACTTCAGTTCGGCCACAGCCCGATGCCGAATCTGGATTACGGCTCGCGCGTGCTCTTCGTGGAGGTCCTCTCCGAGGCGTCCGTGGAAAGGGCCCTGAACTCCTATCTTCTGATATCGCGGGAGGAGAAGGTTGGGCTCCTCGCCACGGCGCAGCATATCCACCTGCTGGAGACAGCTAAAGAATGGCTAGAAAGTGCGGGCATAGAGGCGGTAATCGGCGAGGGTGATCACCGGTTGGCCTACCCCGGACAGGTTCTCGGCTGCGATTTCTCGGCCGCGAGGAGCGTGGCGAAGGATGTGGAGGCGTTCCTCGTGCTCTCCTCCGGGCGCTTCCACGCCGTGGGCGTCTACCTCTCCACCGGCAAGAGGACGTATGCCCTGGACCCCATTTCCGGCTCGGTGGAGGACGTGAGCGATTACGGCGAACGCCTCCTTCGCCAGCGGTTCGGGGCCATAGCGAAGGCGGAGGAGGCGGATGAGTTCGGAATACTCGTGGGGCTTAAGCCCGGCCAGACACGGATACGCCTCGCCCTCTACTGCCTGGAGGTAATAAAGAGCGCGGGGAAGCGCGGCTACCTGATATCCGCCGACATACTCAGCGGTCAGACCCTGAGGGCGTTCGATGTGGACGTCTACGTGAACACGGCATGCCCCCGCATCGCAATTGAGGACTGGCGTCTGTTTCACAAACCCGTGATAACCCCCATTGAACTGGAGATGGCGTTAAAGTTAAGAAGGTGGGAGGACTATGCCATGGATGAGATATGGAGGAGTGATGGAATTGGAAAATTTGGCTGAGCGTCTATATCTCGCGTCGGTGCGCCGCCCGGACAGGGTCAACATGGAACTCCTGCGCAGGGAGTTCCCGTGGGCCTTTGAATCGGAGGTCTTCGGCAGGATGATAGTCGTGGATATAGACGTGGCGCGCTACCTCGTGATGCGGCTTCGGGAGAGGGGCGATGAGGAGTCCATCAGAAAACTGGAGAGGATGCTTGAGGGCGTTTGATCCCTCATCTCCAGCCGTACTTGCCCATCATGGGGACAAAGGCCACGTCCCCGAACCTCTCCTTTCTGATTTTCTTGCCCTTCTTTCTAACCCTTATGAGCTCCTGAAAGAATGTTCCACCTACGGGAATGACCATGAGACCATCATCGGCGAGCTGTTCGAGGAGCGGTGGCGGAACGTCGGGCGCGCCGCACGTGACGAGTATTCTGTCGTATGGTGCCTCCTCTTTGAACCCGAGGGAGCCATCGCCCAGCACGGCCCGTATGCGGTCGGAGTGTGGACATCTCTTCAGCCGCTCAACGGCGTACTCGTGAACCTCGGGTATCCTCTCCACGGTGACCACTCTGCCCCCGTCTCCAACGAGGCACGCGAGGAGGCAGGCGTGGTATCCGCTGCCCGTGCCTATCTCAAGCACCTTCATTCCATACTCAACGTCCAGGAGTTCCAGCATGAGGGCCACCATGTGGGGGGCGCTTATCGTCTGACCGCACATGAGGGGAAGTGGTCTGTCCAGGTAGGCCTCCCACCTGCAACGCTCCGGCACAAACCGTGCGCGGTCAACGGCGAGCATGCACCTCTTCACCCGCTCGCTTTTGATGTAGCCGATGGAAACGAGTCGTCTCACCATGCTCTCAAGGTTCTGCACTCTGGCAGCATTTACCTACCGGTATATATACGTCCTGCTCACAGTCCATGCTATATAAACCCATCCCTCAAATTGCACACAAATACAACCGGTGGAGAAACATTTAAATACCTAACACGTATTAGGATGTAATAGTCGGGCAGCGAAGTGAGAAAATCACTGAATCACACATCACGATGACGCCCCTCCTCCCCTTTTTCCCTCACCTGAAAAAGTTAATTACCCGCTTTGTGCATTATATCACCCGGTGGGATTGCCATGGAGAAGATAAAGACGTATATACCCCGGCTTGACAAGGCGCTGGACGGCGGGATACCGAAGCACTCGGTCATTCTGGTTGAGGGACCGCCCGGCACCTACAAGAGTTCGCTGGTGTACTCGCTGATTTACAAGAACGCCATCCACGCGAACAGGAAGTCGCTGTACATAAGTTTGGAGCAGAGGAGCGGCAGTTTGCTGAAGCAGTTTGAGAGCATGGGCTTTCTCTACTCCCCCGTGAGGAACAGGGTCACCATAATGGACATGGCGACCATGCGCAAGAAGGCGCTCAGCCACGCCAAGGACTGGATGACCATCATAAAGAACGCCATCCGGAGTCTCTGGGAACACGAGCCCTACGAGTTGCTGGCGCTGGATTCCCTCGCGGTGCTGGAGGTGCTGGCGGGGGTGGAGAACAAGAGGAAGGACCTGTTTGACCTCTTCGAGTTCCTCAGGGACATGGACATAACGGCCTTCGTGATTCAGGAGACGAAGAGCGACGCCTTCACGGACGAGGAGTTCATGGTGGACGGCATAATAAAACTCAGGAAGGTCCGCGTCTCCGGGCTGGAGTACCAGATACACCTGGGCATAGA
>MTNG01000024.1 GCA_002011395.1 Candidatus Aciduliprofundum sp. JdFR-45 | reverse complement strand
CCATGGGGGTTGAGAGGGGAGAGCCCCTTGAGCAGTCCACCGCCTATATGAGGGTGATGTTCGCGGGCATACCCGCTATGTTCCTCTCCTTCGCGACGAGCATGGTGCTGAGGGGGTGGGGTGACGCCGTGACCCCCATGCGTCTGACCCTCTACAGCGTTGTTCTCAACGCCGTTATGGACCCCATACTCATCTTCGGGCTCTTCGGCGTGCCGAGGATGGAAGCGATGGGCGCGGCGGTTGCAACCGTCATATCGCGGAGCATAGTGGGCCTAATCGGTCTCTACCTGCTCACCTCGGGGGCGCTGACCCTTCGCCTGCGGAGAGAGCACTTCCGCCCGACGCGCGGCATAATGCGGAGAATAGTCAGAATAGGCCTGCCGTCCTCGCTGGGGGACACGGGCACCGCCTTCGGGTTCATGGTGATGATATTCTTCGTGGTCTATTACGGCACGACCGTGGTGGCGGCGTGGGGAGCCGCGCAGAGAGTCATAAGCATACTCCTCATGCCGGCGATGGGGATAGGCGCGGCCACATCAACGGTGGTGGGACAGAACCTCGGCGCGGGACTGAAGGAAAGGGCCAGAAAAGGCGTGAGGGAGGCGTTGAAATTGACGGCGGCGCTGAACCTCGTGGGCTCCACCATAATCTTCCTCTTCGCGCCCTACGTCATCTGGATATTCATATCCGACCCGGATGTCATCGCCTACGGTGCCATAATATTCAGATATCTCGCGTTCCCGCTCGTATTCGTGGGACTTCTCAACGTGGTGCTCGGGGCGTTCCGGGGCGCCGGCTACACCGTGGCCGTTATGGCCCTGACGCTCACGCGGTTGTGGGTGTTCCGGATCCCCATGGTGTACATCATCAGCTTTCTATTGGGCATCGGCGCGGACGGCATATGGATAGGGATGGCCCTCAGCAACGTGATGATAGGCATAACGGCCCTCGCGTGGCTCGCGAGGGGAAGGTGGGAGAGGAGCGTGATCAGGGAGGAACCAGCCGGCGGAGGCGCTGGAGGGCGCGCCTCCTGACGTTTTCATCAACGTCAACGGTCTCCAGCGTCATCTTCAGGAAGGATATGGCCTCGTCGTAAGCGCGCCTGTCAACGGGCCGGGGCACGCCGTCCTTTCCTCCGAGGGCAAAGGAGAACTTCACGGGGTCCCTCCACGCTGGTCTCTCCCCGTATATCACCTCGGCGATGTAGGCGAGGGCGCGCACCGTTGCCGGTCCCACGCCCCGCAGGGCCACGAGTTCCTCGTAGTTTGACGGCTGAAATTCGTAAATCATCCTGAGGCGCTCCCAGTCAACGTTCCACGGCATAAGCATGTAGGTCTCGCCGAACCAGTGCTCCAGCGGTCTGGTACGACCTGAGACGAACATCCTCTCCAGGCGGCGGGGGTCATCGCGCACGAGGTCCACCGAGGCACGCCTGCATCCCTCGCTCTCCCTCGCGGTCATGTCAAGCGCTGTGGAGCCGGATACGCCGGCGATCCCCGTGTGGGGCTCAACCACGTAGCACTCAACGCCGCCGAGCCAGTGGTACCTTCGGGCGTACTTGTTCTCCGGGTTCATTCCCTGCTGAATCACAGCCCACTTTCCATCCTCGGTGAGTATGAAGGCGTGGTGGTACAGGTCGTAGCCGTCCTGGATGAGGGCGGAGTCCACCTTGGCGGCCATCCTGCTGGCATGCTGCAGTTCGCGCACCTTCCACCCGGGGAGGTTGAAGAGATTTCCGAGTTCCTCTATCTCTCGCGGCGTGCGCCGCGAGTGTCTGCCCTTGCCACCGAGAACCGCGATGCCTGTCTCCTCCGGGTTCAGCCCCTCCTTGAGCGCGGCGGTCGTCACGGTGGTGGTGCCGGAGGAGTGCCAGTCAAAGCCGATGACGCAGGAGAGGGCCTGAAACCAGCACGGGTCCGCCAGCCGGCGGAGCAGTTCGTCTCTGCCGTATTCCTCCACTATGAAGCGGCCTATGAGGCCAGACAGCGTGGCCATCCTCCTGAAGAGCCATGGCGGGGCGCGACCGCCGTGGAGCGGTAAATCCGCTGTGCCCGTCTTCACGGTGAAAACAGAGATGGGGTGAGATAAAAACGTTTGCCCCCGCGTGGGAATCAGAAGTTTATGGTTATGTAGGTCTTGGTCTCCTTGACCCCCGGAATCTTCCGTATCTCCTTCACGACCGTCTTGTTTATCTCGTCCATCGTGGGGGTGACGAGTTTCAGTATGAAATCAAACTCCCCGAAGAGAGCGTGAACCTCCTTCACACCGGACACCTTCTCCAGTTTCTCGGACATATCGGGCGGAGTGGGCGATTCAACCTTGATCAACACGTATGCGAGCGGCATGTTCCATCACCCATGGATGAGTAGGTTGTTTCCTGTATATTAAGTTGATGGCATATTTCGGGCGTTTGGGGGACTCTTTAGAGAAAGTTTTATATAGTAGTGCTACATTACCATTTAAGAAGACAACCATAGGTTGTTTAGCGGAGGTGATGCGAAATGGTTAAACGCAGGAAGGATGAAGGTGTGGTGCTGAAGGTCGCCGAGGCGAGGACCGGCGACGTGGGGAGGGGCATAGCCCGTATAGACCCCAAGGTCTTCGAGGAGATGGATCTGGAAATCGGCGACGTTCTCGTGATAGAGGGTACGAGGAAGACCGCTGTCAAGGTCCTCAGAGGGTATCCCGAGGATTACGGCAGGGGAATCATAAGGATAGACGGATACATACGCAAGAACGCGGGGGTCAGCATAGATGACAAGGTGAAGGTCAGGAGGGTTGAGCCCGCTGAGGCTCTGAGCATAACCTTTGCCCCCACGGAGCCGCTGAGAATCGTCGGCGGCGAGGAGTACCTCAGGAGGTACCTGGAAGGCAGGGTCGTGATGAGGGGCGACAAGATACCCATCACTGTGATGGGCAGGTCCATAGACCTCATAGTCACGGCGCTCAAACCCGCGAGGGAGGTCGCGATAATCACAGGGAGAACCGACGTGAAGATATCGGACAGGCCCGCGAGGGCCGAGGGAGGCATACCCCTCGTCACCTACGAGGACATAGGCGGGCTGGAGGAGGAGATACAGCGCATAAGGGAGATGGTTGAACTCCCGCTGCGCCATCCGGAGCTCTTCGAGCGGCTGGGCATAGAGCCGCCGAAGGGCGTGCTTCTCTACGGCCCGCCCGGTACGGGCAAGACGCTTCTCGCAAAAGCAGTGGCCAACGAGGCGAACGCGCACTTCCTGAGCATATCCGGTCCGGAGATAATGAGCAAGTTCTACGGACAGAGCGAGGAGAACCTCAGGGAGATATTCAAGGAGGCGGAGGAGAACGCGCCGAGCATAATCTTCATAGACGAGATAGACGCCATCGCGCCCAAGAGGGACGAGGTGACCGGCGAGGTGGAGAGGCGCGTGGTCGCGCAGCTCCTGGCCCTCATGGACGGGCTGGAGAGCCGTGGACGTGTAATCGTGATAGGCGCCACGAACAGACCCAATGCACTGGACCCCGCGCTCCGCCGTCCGGGCCGCTTTGACAGGGAGATAGAGATAGGCATACCCGATAGAGATGCCAGGAGGGAGATACTCTCCATACACACCAGGGGCGTGCCCCTGGCGGACGACGTGGACCTGGACAAGCTGGCCGATATGACCCACGGCTACGTGGGCGCGGACCTCGCGGCTCTGGTCAAGGAGGCGGCGATGCATGCGCTCAGAAGAGTGCTGCCAGATATAGATCTAGAGCAGGAGGAGATACCGCGAGAGATACTGGAGAAGCTCGTGGTGACGTGGGACGATTTCATGCACGCCTACAGGGAGATGCAGCCGTCCACCATGAGGGAGGTGCTCATAGAGAGGCCGAACGTGCACTGGGAGGACATCGGCGGGCTTGAGGACGTGAAGCAGGAGCTGAGGGAGGTCGTGGAGTGGCCCCTGAAGTACAGGAAGGTCTTCGAGCACATGAAGGCGGAGATACCGAAGGGCATACTCCTCTACGGCCCTCCCGGCACGGGCAAGACGCTCCTGGCGAAGGCCGTGGCCACGGAGAGCGAGGCGAATTTTATAAGCGTGAAGGGCCCTGAGTTCCTGAGCAAGTGGGTCGGTGAGAGCGAGAGGGCGGTGCGTGAGGCCTTCCGCAAGGCGAGGCAGGCCGCCCCTGCGGTGATATTCATAGACGAGATAGACGCGATCGCGCCCACGCGGGGAACGGAGACGGGCACGAAGGTCACAGAGAGGGTGGTATCGCAGCTGCTCACGGAGATGGATGGTCTGGAACCGCTCCACAACGTGACGGTCATCGCCGCCACGAACAGGCCTGACCTGCTGGACCCGGCTCTGCTCAGACCGGGGAGGTTCGACCGCCTCGTTTACGTGCCGCCGCCCGACGAGAAGGCAAGGGTGGAGATATTCAGGATACACACGAAGGGCAGGCCCCTCGCGGACGACGTGGACCTAGAGGAGCTGGCTAGGCGGACAGAGGGCTACACCGGCGCGGACATAGCGGCCGTGGTGAACGAGGCGACCATGCTGGCCATACGGGAGTACATAGCCGGGGGCGGCGACCCCGAGTCGCCGGAGAACGCAAGGGTGAGCATGAGGCACTTCGAGGAGGCGCTGAAAAGGGTGAAGCCCCTGAGCAAGGAAATGCTGGAGATGTACCGGCGCATAGCCGAGAACTTCAGGGAGAGGCGCTGAGCCCCCTCCCCTTCTTTTTCTTTCTCCATGTCCACATCCCCGCTGCCATCCCGGCGGCTCCGGCGGCGGAGGGCGCGAGCAGAATATATAGGTTGCGGCCCTGCTCCGCGATCGCGTGCCGCCTCCGGGCTGAGAGACGGGAGAGACCCTCAGGATGCACCCCCGAGGCACCTTCCCGCCAAAATCTTTAAAAAGGGGAAGCACATGCCCCTCCCGATGAGATTCATCATGTTTCTGTACTCTCATCCGGGGAAGAATAAGGAAATTATGAATCTCATAAGGAGGTTGCGTGTGCCCGAGGGGATACGCATCGTGAAGGCCTACATGCTCTTCGGGAAGCCGGATGCCATGGTGGAGATAGATGCCGCGGACGAAAGGAAGGTGGCGGATTTCGCCATGCAGTTCGACCAGATATGTGAGGTAAGCACACATCTGGCGATGGAGATAAGGTAAATGCGGAAAGTTTATATTAAAGCCGGTTATGTGGGGATGCCTATGCGCAGGCGTGGGCCCGTAGCTCAGTCGGTAGAGCGTCGGGCTTTTAACCCGACGGTCCGGGGTTCGATTCCCCGCGGGCCCGCTAACACGGAGAGGTGATGTGAGAATGGGTACATTCAACGTGCTGGAACATGAACTGGTGCCGGAGCACCATCTTTTGAGCAGGGAGGAAGAGGAGGCAGTTCTCAAGGAGCTCGGAGTGGAGAGGTCTCAACTTCCGAAGATACGCAAGTCGGACCCGGTGCTCGTGGTGCTGGAGCAGATCCACGGGCCGATTGAGCCGGGGAGGATCATAAAGATAGTGAGGAGCAGCCCCACCGCCGGCGTGGCGGTGGCGTACAGAGTGGTGAGTGTGGACTGAGGGTGAGATGGAATGGATGAGATTATTGATGTGTTCTTTAAGGACTTCAGCGTGGTGAACCACCACATAGCGTCCTACAACGCCCTGATACCGACGAGGGACAACCCCAACAGCATCATACAGCAGATAGTGGACTCCGTCCGCATCTCAGAGGAGGACGAGCCGGGGAGCTTCACGCTGGACAGGGCGCGGACAGGTGGGCAGGTAATACGCATAAGGTTCGGCCGCCTGAGTCGGGACGATGAGCCGACGGTGAAGATAGGCAAGCCGGAGGTGCGCGAGGCCTCGGGCGCGAGGACGCAGATCAGCCCCATGGAGGCGCGCCTGAGGGACCTCAACTACGTGGCCCCCCTCTACGTCAGGTTCCAGGTGGAGGTGTGCAACGAGAACGGCGAGGACTGCATCACGGGCAAGGAGCAGTGGATAAAGGTGGGGGACATACCCGTGATGGTGAAGTCCAAGATATGCACTCTCCACAGGGACAACATAGAGGAGTACGTGCACAAGATAAACGGTCCGCGGACCGCGAGTTACGAGGAAAAGCTCAGGTACCTCGGCGAGGACCCAAACGACCCCGGCGGCTACTTCATCATAAGCGGAAGCGAGAGGGTTCTGATATCGCTGGAGGACCTCGCACCGAATAGAGTGCTCGTTGAGTACGACGACAGGTACGATGTCAGGATAGAGAGGGCAAAGGTCTTCTCCCAGCGTGAGGGGTACCGCGCGCTCACGACCGTTGAGAAGAAGAGCGATGGAATCCTCGTGGTCTCCATACCCAACGCCCCCGGAACTGTGCCGCTTGTGGTGCTTCTGAAGGCGCTGGGCATGGAGGCGGACGCGGACATATACCGGGCGATAGTGAGCGACGAGAGGATGGGGCCCATCGTGCTCGCCAACATAGAGGAGGCGGCAAGCGAGAAGCAGTACCCGCCGGAGGGCATAAGGACCACGGAGGACGCCATCGCCTACCTTGAGAAGAGGTTCGCCTCGGGCCAGGCGAAGGAGTACAGGGAGAGGAAGATCGCGCAGATACTTGATGAATCGCTCCTACCCCACCTGGGGAGCAGGAAGGAGGACAGGGCGAAGAAGGCCATGTACCTCGCGAGGATGGCCCGCTCGGTCTTGGAACTGCACCTTGGGCTGAGGAGTGTGGATGACAAGGACCACCTGGCGAACAAGAGGATCAAACTCTCCGGGGAACTCCTGGAGGAGGAGTTCCGCGTCGCCTTTGAGGCGCTCATAAGGGACCTGAAGTATCAACTGGAGAGGACGTACAACAGGAAGAAGGGCGTGAACATAAAGGCGGCCATCAGACAGGACGTGCTCACGCAGAAGATCATGCACGCCATGTCCACCGGGAACTGGGTCGGCGGGAGGACGGGCGTGTCCCAGCTGCTGGACCGCACCTCTCACATGAGCACGATATCGCATCTCAGGAGGATCACATCGCCCCTCACACGCAGTCAGCCGCACTTTGAGGCGCGAGATTTACACCCGACCCAGTGGGGCAGGATATGCCCCAACGAGACACCCGAAGGGCAGAACTGCGGTCTGGTGAAGAACGCCGCCCTCATAATAGACGTGTCCGAGGAGGTGCCCTACGACACCGTCCTCAACACGCTGAGGGAACTCGGCGTGAGGGAGATGGACTACGACCCGGGGAACCTCTCAAGGGTTTACCTCAACGGGGACCTCGTGGGATTCGTGGAGGACGGAAAGGCGCTGGCGTCCCAGATACGCCAGCTCCGCAGGACGGGGGCCATATCCTACTTCATAAACGTGAGGTACGACGACGTCACGAGGGAGGTCATAGTGAACTCCGATAAAGGACGGTTGCGGCGCCCGCTCTTCGTGGTGGAGGATGGAAACCTCAGGTACAACAGCGAGTACAGGCAGAAGGTTATTGAGGGGCGGCTCGGCGTTGAGGACCTCGTGAGGGACGGCATAATAGAGTGGCTGGACGCCGACGAGGAGGAGAACGCGTACATAGCGGTTTACGCCTACGACCTGCCGGAACGGTGCCCCTCGTGCGACCATGTGCTCTCGCGGAAGGACGTGACGTGGGTCAACGTGGGCGAGGGGGATGATGCCCTCCTGCGGTGCAAATTCTGCGGGGGCGAGTTCAGGATGCCGCTCCTCCTCACAAAGGAGCACACGCACCTGGAGATAGACCCCATGCTCATACTGGGGGCGATATCTGGCAGCATCTGCTACCCGGAGCACAACTCCTCGCCACGCATCACCATGGGCGCGGCGATGATGAAGCAGTCCCTCGGTCTCCCCGCGGCCAACTACAGGCGCAGGCCCGATACCAGGGGACATCTCCTCCACTACCCGCAGGTCCCGCTCGTGAAGACGCGCATAATGAGCTTCGTGGGCTACGAGAAGAGGCCCGCCGGGCAGAACATGGTCGTGGCCATACTCTCGTACCACGGCTACAACATGCAGGACGCCATCGTGATGAACAAGGCGGCCGTGGAGCGCGGGCTGGGCCGCAGCACGTTCTTCCGGACATACAAGGCGGAGGAGAGGAGGTATCCCGGCGGACAGGAGGACAGGTTTGAGATACCGAGCCCCGACGTGAGGGGCGCGAGGAGCGTTGACGCCTACGCGCACCTGGACGAGGACGGCATAATCTCGCCGGAGGTCCGCGTGAAGGGCGGCGACGTGCTCGTGGGAATGACCTCGCCGCCGCGCTTTCTGGAAGAGGAGGCCATGGAGCTGCTCTCACCTGCCAAGAGGAGGGAGAGCTCCGTCGTCATGCGGCCCGGCGAGGAGGGATGGGTGGACAGCGTCATGCTCACCGTCTCGGAGAACAACTCGCGCCTGGTGAAGGTGAAGGTCAGGGACGAGAGGATTCCGGAACTCGGCGACAAGTTCGCGTCGCGCCACGGCCAGAAGGGCGTCATAGGGGCCATAGTGCCGCAGGAGGACATGCCCTTCACGGAGGACGGCATCATACCGGACATAATAATCAACCCGCATGCCATCCCATCCAGGATGACCGTGGGGCACGTGCTGGAGATGATAGGCGGTAAACTGGGTGCCATGGAGGGCAGATTCGTGGACGGCACCATATTCAGGGGCGAGAGCGAGGAGGCCATACGCGAGGCACTCGTCAGGCACGGGTTCAGATACTCCGGCAGGGAGGTCATGTACGACGGCATCACCGGGCGGAAGTTTGAAGCGGACATATACGTTGGCGTGATTTACTACCAGAAACTGCACCACATGGTGGCCGGTAAGTTCCACGCGAGGTCGCGCGGCCCCGTGCAGATACTCTCCAGGCAGCCGACGGAGGGCAGGAGCAGGCAGGGCGGCCTGAGGTTCGGCGAGATGGAGAGGGACACGCTCATCGGCCACGGTGCGGCGATGGTCATCAAGGACCGCCTGCTGGACCAGTCGGACGGCACCATACTATACGTGTGCGGCAACCCCGAGTGCGGTCACATAGCGATAGTGGACAGGAAGAAGGGCACGAGGTACTGCCCCGTCTGCGGCAACACGACCAACATACACCCCGTGGAGACGAGCTACGCCTTCAAGTTGATGAGGGATGAGCTGGCATCCATGGGCGTCATAATGAGGTTGAGGCTGGGTGATATGAAATGATATACTCGCTTAAGGTTGCCGGAAAGAAGCGGATCAGCAGCATAAAGTTCGCGCTGCTCTCTCCCGACGAGATACGGAGGATGAGCGCCATAAAGGTGACCGTCCCCGACACCTACGACGAGGACGGCTTCCCCATCAAGAACGGCCTGATGGACCCGCACATGGGCGTCATAGAGCCGGGGCTCAGGTGCAAGACGTGCGGGGGCAAGGTGGACGAGTGCCCGGGACACTTCGGGCACATAGAACTGGCGCTGCCCGTCATTCACGTGGGCTACGTGAAGGAGATCAAGATGCTCCTGGACGCCACCTGCCCCAGGTGCGGGCGCCTCAAACTCCCGGAGGAGCAGATGGAGTTCTACCGCGAGCGCCTGGAGGAGGCGCGGAAGAAGGAAGGCGAAACGGCCCTCTTCAACATAAAGTACATAAGGAAGATCGTTCAGGAGGCGTCCGCCCGCCCCATATGCCCGCACTGCGGCGAGGAGCAGGAGAAGGTGCTGCTGGACAAGCCGACCACCTTCAGGGTGGGCGGAAAGAAGCTGACGCCCAGCGACATCAGGGAGCGGCTGCAGAAGATACCCGACGAGGACCTGCCGCTCCTCGGCTTCAACCCCGAGGTGGCGAGGCCCGAGTGGATGATACTCACCGTCCTGCCCGTCCCGCCGGTCAATGTCAGGCCGACGATAACGCTGGAGACGGGCGAGAGGAGCGAGGACGACATAACCCACAAACTCGTGGACATAATCAGGATCAACCAGCGGCTGAGGGAGAACAGGGACGGCGGCTCCCCGCAGCTCATCATAGAGGACCTGTGGGAACTGCTGCAGTATCACGTATCCACGTACTTTGATAACCAGACGCCCGGCATACCGCCGGCGAGGCACAGGAGCGGTCGTGCCCTGAAAACGCTCGTTCAGCGCCTGAAGGGCAAGGAGGGACGATTCAGGGCGAACCTCACCGGCAAGAGGGTCAACTTCTCCTCGCGCACGGTCATCTCGCCGGAGCCGTTTCTGTCCATAAACGAGGTGGGCGTGCCGATAAAAGCGGCCAGGGAGCTCACGGTACCGATAGCGGTCACGGTGTACAACATAGAGACCATGCGGGAGTACGTCCTCCGCGGGCCGAACCCCGTGGACGATAGCGGGAGGTACCTGCCGGGCGTGAACTACGTGATACGCCCCGACGGGAGACGGCTTAAGGTCACGGAAAATAATAAGGAGACGATTGCGGAGAACCTCGCGCCGGGATGGATCGTGGAGAGGCAGTTGATGGATGGAGACATCGTTCTCTTCAACAGGCAGCCGTCGCTGCACAGGATGAGCATGATGGGACACCTCGTGAGGGTGATGCCCCAGAGGACGTTCAGGTTCAACCTGGCCGTGTGCTCGCCCTACAACGCCGACTTTGACGGCGATGAGATGAACCTCCACGTGCTGCAGAGCGAGGAGGCGCGGGCGGAGGCGCGCGTCCTCATGCTCGTTCAGGAGCACATTCTATCTCCACGCTTCGGCGGTCCCATAATAGGCGGAATACACGACCACATAACCGGCATGTTCATGCTCACACACAAGAACCCGCTTATACCCAGGGACCTCGGGTCGCACATACTCGCGTACATGGACATAGAGGAGACGCCCGAGACCGTGGTCGTGGACGGCAAGGAGTACTACAGGGGCAAGGACATCTTCTCGCTTCTCCTCCCGGAGGAGCTCAACATGGAGTTCAGGTCCAAGATCTGCGAGAACTGCGAGAAGTGCAGGTACGAGGACTGCCATATAGACGCCTACGTCGTCATACGGAACGGGAAACTCATATCCGGTACGATAGACGAGGTTGCCATAGGGGCCTTCAAGGGCAAGGTGCTGGACAGCGTCGTGAGGCTGCTCGGCCCCGAGGGCGGGCGGAAGTTCGTTGATAACCTCACGCGACTCTCCGTCGGCGTCATATCCCATATGGGATTCACAAGCGGCATAGACGATGAAGACATACCGGGCGAGGCGAGGAAGCAGATAGAGGAGGTCATGAAGCAGGCGGAGAAGAAAGTGGACGAACTCATAGAGATGTACCACCAGGGGCTGCTCCAGCCCGCTCCCGGACGCAGTCTGGAGGAGACGCTTGAGATGGAGATCATGAAGGTTCTGGGCAAGGCGAGGGACAAGGCGGGAGAGATCGCCAGTAGGTACCTGGGGCTGGAGAACCCCAGCGTCATCATGGCCAGGTCGGGCGCGAGGGCGTCCATGCTGAACCTCACCCAGATGGCCGGCGCCATCGGTCAGCAGTCGGTGAGGGGCCAGCGCCTGCACCGCGGATACTACGGCCGCACGCTCCCGCACTTCCGCCGCCACGATCTAGGCGCGAGGGCGCGGGGCTTCGTGAAGTCCTCCTACAAGAAGGGGCTCACGCCCACGGAGTACTTCTTCCACTCCATGGGCGGAAGAGAGGGGCTCGTGGACACCGCCGTGAGGACATCCCGGAGCGGTTACATGCAGAGGCGGCTCATACACGCGCTGGAGGACCTCCGCGTCTCCAAGGGAGGCAGGGTTGAAATAAGCACAAATCAGATAGTGCAGTTCCTCTACGGCGAGGACGGCGTGGACCCCATGCGCAGCAAGGGCGGGAAGAACGTGGACATAGATTACATACTGTCCCGCGTGCTCGGCGAGGAGTACTTCAGGAGGCGGAGGCGATGAGCATGAGAGTCACCTTCGTGTGGAAGGACCGCGAGAACAACGTGATAAGGATAGAGGAGGCGCTGAAGCGCTCCGATTCCATATACTACGCCGTGGATTTCAAGATAGACGCGGAGAAGGTTGACCTCCCCGCCGAGGCGTACATAACGCTGAAGGGCAGGGAGGCGAACTACCGCGTGCTGGTGGAGGAGATACTGCCCTACACGGAGGAGGTAGAGCACATAAAGATGGAGAAGGCGAGGAAATACAACGCGTTGCTCAAGATATCGGAGATAGTGCACATCGCCCCCATACCTCTCAACACGTTCACGAAGGCGGACGGCGATGTCCTGAAGAGGGTTACAAAGCTCTCCTTCATTCAGGTTCGGGAATACGACGTCTCCCTCGTGAGGAAGTTCGGCGAGCCCACGGAGGAGGAGAAAAAGGTGCTCGCCATGGCCAGGAAGATGGGGGCCGATATACCCATGGCCATCGTGCGGACCATAGTGGACGCGTGGAAGAGGTACGACCTCACGGAGAAGCAGCTGGAGGATGTCGTGAAACTCGCCGTTGAGGACTACGAGAGGAAGAGGGTGGACGAGCACGAGGCCGTGGGCATCGTCGCGGCCCAGAGCATAGGCGAGCCGGGCACGCAGATGACGCTGAGGACGTTCCACTACGCCGGCGTGGCGGAGATGAACGTTACGCTCGGTCTCCCGCGCCTGATTGAAATAGTGGATGCGCGCACGAAGCCCAGCACCCCCATGATGACCGTCTACCTCAGGGAGGACATCAGGCACGACGAGGAGAAGGTGAAGGAGGTCGCCAAGAGCATAGAGGCGACCACCGTGACGGACGTGGGGAGCGTGGAGATAAGCATCGCGGATATGAGCGTCATACTGAGGATGGATGCGGAGAAGATGAGGGCGCGCGGGGTTGAGATGAACGACGTCGTTGAGGCGATATACAGGATGAAGGGCTACAAGGTGAACGTGGAAACGGAGGACACGGAGATCAGGGTCAAACTGGAGGCACCCTCCTACAAGAAACTGTACCTCCTCAGCCAGGATATAAAAACCCTCACCATAAAGGGCATAAAGGGTATCAAGAGGGCCATCGTGAGGAAGAGCCAGGACAACGCCGAGTGGGTCATATACACGCAGGGGAGCAACCTCAGCGAAGTCCTGCTCCTCAACGAGGTTGACAGGGTGCGCACGAAGACGAACGACATATGGGAAATAGCGGGGGTGCTCGGCATAGAGGCGGCGCGGAACGCCATAATAAACGAGGCGCTCAACACCCTGCAGGAGCAGGGCCTCAACGTGGACATACGACACATAATGCTCGTGGCCGATATGATGACGCTTGAGGGTGCCGTTGAGCCCATAGGGCGGCACGGCATCGCGGGGAAGAAGGCGAGCGTGCTCTCCCGGGCGGCCTTTGAGATCACCTCCAAGCACCTGCTCCGCGCGGGGATAGTGGGCGAGGAGGACCGCCTGGAGGGCGTCGGGGAAAATATAATAATAGGTCAGCCGATTACTCTCGGAACGGGTGCTGTGACCGTGGTGTACAGACCACCCGCCGCGAAGAAAAAGGGGTGAGGTGAGTGATAAACATAGGTCTGGAACTCCGGAAGGCCATAAACACGGGAAAGGTGTACTTCGGGATAGAGCAGGCGAGAAAGGCGATAGAGAAGGGCGAGGCGAAGCTGCTCATA
>MTNG01000138.1 GCA_002011395.1 Candidatus Aciduliprofundum sp. JdFR-45 | reverse complement strand
CTGGGGATAACGTGCGACAATATGACCCCATCGGATGCCGAGAGGCTCATAGACGGTGTTGTGAAGGCCATATCGTCGTGGGTCGGCGCTGAGGGTTCCCGGCGTTTGCGCATGGCACTGCGCTCCGAACTGCGCAAGTACGCCCCCGAGTACTTCCGGGAGAAGTACGGCGTTTGAAGGCAAATCTTATATTCACTGGAGTTGATATCCAGTTCCATGAACAAGAATATCGTATACGCGGGCTTGGGGATAACGGCCATCGGGCTTGCCCTGCTCTTCCTATTCATTCCGCTGAGTGGCATAAGCGCCGTGGACTTGGGGAAGGACTACGACAAGGGCGATTTCAAATCGTACAGCGACGGTGATAAAGTCACGGTCTACGGGGAGATCACGGACGTTGAAGAGGATGACAACGGCGTATGGCTTGAACTTGATGGACAGGACTTCCCTGTTTTCATAGACGGCGGTAAGGCGAGCGATTACAAGGTGGGCGATGAGGTCATAATCCACGCCACAGTCGTTGAGAAGGCATCCATAAATATCCCCTGGTGGGGCATAGAGGTCAGGATGGAGATACTCAGTGCCACACCCGGAGACGTTCAGTATAAGACCACGCTGGAGGGCATATTCGCCCTGATAGCGGTGGCCGGGTTCATAACGATCCTCGTGGGCGCGGTGAAGAATTAATTTTAAGTACATCCCCCCATCTCCTTTCCCCTGTGTGGATAGGCGTGGATGACACCGATGCCCGCGAGGGCATGTGCACCACATACCTCGCACTGGAAATCATAGAGGAGATGGAGCGACGGGGATACGCTCTGCTCTCCTTTCCCCGTCTGGTCCGTCTCAACCCAAACATACCGTGGAAAACGCGGGGCAACGGGGCAATAGCGCTGAGATTTGGCAGGGGTGTCAAAAAACTACACCGCATAGGTGAGGTCAGGGGCCGCGAGGTGTGGGTCTGGGAGGGGGAGGATGTATCTCCGTCTCCCGGCGCACTCAGGGCTGTGATGGGCATCGTGGAGAGGCGCCGGGTGCGGTCCCGCGACACCTCGCCAGGGGTTGTTGTGGCCGAGTCCATGCCCTCCGCCCTCTACTGGCGGGCAGTGCGCGATGTGGTCTGGATGCGCGATGTGGTCCCCGTCCTTGAGGGCGAGAAGGCCCTGTTTTCAGGCATAAACGGCGGCAGGGGCGTGATAGGGGCGGCCGCCGCAATAGCATGGGACGAGAGATTCGTCACATACGAACTTCTGACATATCTGCCTGAATCCGAGTGGTTCAGAGAGCGCTGGGTTGACGACGCGAGCGTGGCCGAGATGGAGCGCAGAACCCGCCGCACGTTTGACAGTTACGACCCCTATCAGGGCCGGGCAGTGATAAAGCCGTCCGCACGCACACCTGTTCTGTACGGCATAAGAGGAACGTTATGGGAAGAGCTCGTGGACGCTATGGGAATGGTTAGCGCTGACCGATACGAATCCTGGCTTATCTTCGCCACCAATCAGGGGAGCGATGATCACATAGTGGAGACCAGGGTGTGCGATGTCCGTCCGTTCACCTCCTGCGCCCTCTATGGAAGGGTCGTGAAGAACCCCGTGAGGATACGCGGTGGACACGTTATATTCAGCATAGACGACGGCACCGGTGAGATCTCCTGCGCCGCGTATAGGCCCACGGGACCCTTCAGGGACGTGGTTCAATCACTGCGCGCAGGCGATGAGGTTGTGGTTTACGGAGGCGTCAGGGACCGGCCCTTGACGCTGAATCTGGAAAAGATACGTGTGGTGTCCCTGATTAAATTGCGGGTGAAGGTCGCAAATCCGCGGTGCCCATGCTGCGGTAAGAGCATGGAAAGCATAGGCAGGAACAGCGGATACAGATGCAGGAAATGTGGGACGCGCTCCGAGGATGCGGTTTACAGAGAGGTTAAACGCGATATAGCACCCGGTTGGTACGAGGTTCCTCCGTCGGCCAGGCGCCATCTGGCCATGCCGCTCGCCCTGTTGTCAGATCAGAAGTTGCGCGGTGTAGAGGACGAGAAACGGCATAAATAATGTGAGGAAGTCATCGTCCACGCGTTTCCACCGCGGCCCCTCAGAGGCGACAAAGGCCGCTGAGGTCACCCCGGCAATGAGCACACCTGCATATCCGTCAGAGACGAACAGAAAAACACCGTAGATCGCCGTGGACAGGGCAAACCCTGTGAGCGTGGGATTTTTACCGGCCCCTCTCAAAATGCCCATGATTGGGTCAACGATGGCCATGGTCAGTATGACGGGCGCCCCGTAGATCGGGGGCAACCAGAGAAGAACGGGCAGCACCCCCCACATGGCCCAGCAGTATGCGGCTATTCTGCGCACCTCGTAATCCCTCATGAGTATGAGCCGTACTCCCAGAAAGGCCCTTCCAACCTCCACGACGGTTATTGATGCCGACAGCACCACGAGGAGATGCCATTTCCACCATCCGTAAATCACCGGTGGAAGGGCATAATACGCGAGGAAACACGTTGCGGTGAAGGCATGCACTGCTCTTCTCAGCGTTTCATCTCTCACGTGGTCCCAATCCCCATCCACCCGTAAATATTTATCTCTCCTTGCGATATGGGTAAGGGTGGAACCCTACGCATCCTTCCTCCTGACGCTGGGTATCGCTCTGATACTGGCGAAGATGGCCGGCGGAGCGATAGAGCGCTTTGGCGTGCCCGGCGTGCTGGGGGAGATAGCGGTGGGCATATTTCTGGGCAACCTCATACTTCTGGATCCCGCTGTGGGCACAGTCATAAACTTCAGCGATGAGGCGTTTGATTTTCTGTCCCACCTCGGCATAATATTTCTCCTCTTCATCGCCGGGCTGGAGACCGACATAAGGTCTCTGCGGAAAACGGGGAAGGCCGCAACGCTTTCAACGCTTGGCGGTGTGTTCGTCCCGCTGATTCTCGGATATATAATAGTTAAGTCCATGTTTGGATACGCCGATAGAGAGGCCTTCGCCGTTGGAGTCCTGTTAACGGCCACCAGCATAGGAATCACAGTGCGCGTGATGATGGATCTCGGTGTCCTGAGGAGCAGGGTGGGTTCGGCATCTCTATCTGCCAGTGTGATGGACGACTTCATAGGGATAGCCCTCATAGTACTGGCCACTGGTCAGGGAACGCTCTTGGAAATCCTCGCTAGCATAGGCATTTTCATAGCGGTTACGCTGGTGCTGGGCTGGTTTTACATAGAAAAGGTGTTATCCACGCTTAACCACTTTTTCAGAACGCCCAAGGGTGCTTTGGCCTACTCATTGGGAGTCATGCTGCTGTTCTCGGCGCTCGCAGAACACGCATTTCAGGCGGCGATAGAGGGCTCTTTCATAGCGGGTCTAATAATACACAGGACCGTTGAGTACAACGCCATAATTGAGGATGTGAAGGGCATTTCTTACGGGTTTCTGGTGCCTCTGTTCTTCGTCTACATAGGGTCCATACTTGATCTGACAGTGTTCACACGCACCGAGGTGCTCCTGCTCGCGCTGGTCATCACTGTCATGGCCATATTCGGAAAACTCGCGGGAAGGGGAATTTTCGCCCGCGTGGGCGGGTTCACATGGAGGGAATCCCTTCAGATGGGCGTGGGCTCCATCCCCCGCATGGAAGTTGCTCTGGTTTCCGTGGCGGTGGCCATAAAATCGGGGGCGATAGCACCCCCACACGTCGCACCTGTGCTGGCGGCCACGATGGTCTTCGTGACAGTTACCACGCTGGTCACGCCTCCACTCCTGAAAATGTCCTTCAGGAGGGAACGCATGGAGGCGGGGGCGGTCACTTAGAGCGCGTTATGTTCACATCCCTGACGAGTACATAGGGGGATTCAAGGGGCAGCGTCTCGTCCCACCACTTGATTTTCCTGACCTCCGAACTGACGGACTCAACGTTTCGGAAGAGGCCGAGCATGGAATCGCTTATCCGGATTCCTTTCCATGCGCCCACGATTTCGCCATCCTCAACGTAGAACATGCCGTCTCTGGGTATGGTTGAGAATATTCCGTTTCTGTAATCCTGGAACCGGGTGTACCATGTGTTGACGATGAACAGTCCTCTCTTCATCTCTCCCAGCAGGTCGTGATAACTATCCCTGCCCGGTTCCACCCTCAACTGCCATGGGGTCGGGCTTATGATGCCTGCGTGACCCGTGAGGTCTGCCTTGAATTTCTTGGCGGTGGAATTGTTGTGCAGATATGTTCTCAGAACGCCCCTCTCTATCACGGTGACCCTCTTGGTGGCTGTTCCCTCCTCATCCGCCACCCGATGTCCGCTGCCGGGCATGAGGGAGTCGTCGTGCACTGTCAGCATTTCAGATGCGACCTCCTTCCCTATCATATCGGTGAACATGCTCATCCCGCTGTCCACGTAAAGGGCAGAGAGAAAATGGGCCGAGTGAGATATGAGCGATGCGAAGCAGAGGGGGTGCATGAGTATGTCGTATTTCCCCTCTTCTCCCTCGGTAACCCTAGTTGCCATGGTGGCGTAGGAGGCCGCCTCTTCGCCTATGTTCCCCGGTGGAAATCTCGCGTAGTCATCTCTGGTGCCGTACATGGCGGCGGCGGTTCCATAGTAGCCTTCTTCGTTCTTGGCGCGGAGCGTCAATTCTATACTCGCCATTTCGTCGCGAACTGAGTTGTAGGGGGTCACCGTCTCTCTGATAATTTTGTTGTGATACACGACCCCTGAGGACGACGACACCCCTTTTCTTCGTGCTCCCTCTATTGCCTCTCTGGCGACATCCACCACTTCCTCAAAGTCCCTTATGAAGGGGTCAACCGACGGGCTGCTGTAGGTCTGTTTTTTGTCGTTGAGTCCAGCGAATTCGGGATTCTCGGGAATGGTTCGGAGTATTCCGAGCGCCTCATCTATCTGCTCATCCACGGGGCGCAGGGGCGTCACGGTGATGCCCAGAACCCTTTTTCCTTTTATGAGGTACACCGTTGCGTTTTCAGATACCCAGTTATTTATTATATCCACCCTGCTGTTTGAGTACCTGACCTGAACCCTTTCCCTCTGGTTTAGTATTACTGAGACCTCGTCCACACCTTTTTTCATTGCCATCTCCATTATCTCATACGCATCCATTCCGAATCACCCCACGTAAACGTTTCTGAGCCGCACATACGGTCCGCCCATCCACACGGGCACACCCTGCATGGGATCGCTCTTACCGCACGTTCCCGCGAACATCTCCACCTCTTTACCGCGCGCATCCACGGCCCTGTGGAAGCCCGGCGTTGTTATCTCCAGCACGGGCCTTTTCACGGGCTCTTTTACCTCACCGTTCTCTATCAGATACGCCTCTCTTCCCACGTACTTCTGGTTGTACCTGACGTCGTCTATGTTCCACTCCGTGAAGCTCTTCATGAGTATTCCGTATTTAACGTCCTCAACGAGTTCTTCCAGCGTGTAATCGCCGGGCTCAAAAAACGTGGTGCTCATCCTGACTATGGGCTCAAGGTCCCACGCACTAGACCTGGCAGACGCGTTGCTGTTGAGGCCCAGTTTCCCGGCGGCCTCCCTGTTGAGCAGGAACTCGTTTATGACACCTTCCTTGTACAGGTAGCGCCTTCTCGCAGGTACGCCCTCCTCATCGTATTTGTAATATCCAAAGCTGCCCTCCACGGTGGGGTCGTCAACTATCGTCACCTCCTCGCTGCCAATTCTCTCGCCCACCATATCGGGTTTCACAAAGCTCTCCCCTGCCTGTGCGCTCTCCCGTCCGAGTATGCGGTCCCCNTCCATGGGGTGTCCNCAGGATTCATGTGCGACTATACCCGCCACCTCGGGACCCACTACGAGGTCCATCTTTCCCGTGGGCCCTTTACCGGCACGGGCCACTCTTACAAGCGCCTCCATCTCCGCCGGTAGCCGTTCATCCAGATTGAAAATCTCCAGCGCCTCGTAACCTCCGGCGCGCCCGAATTGCTGGTATCCCTGCTCAAACTGGCCGTCCACCATCACGCCTGCGAAGTACATGGCTCCCACCCTCGGAAGTCTGCTCTCTATTCTGGCACCCTCTGAATTCAGGTAAATTCGCTCCTCAACGTGGTCATGGAGCTCCAGTATCCTCATAGCGGCACCTCTCTCCACCATGCCTTCATCCCATCTTTTGAGAATCTCGTACATATCCTCCGGCGAGACGTCGGCGATCTTCCTTTTCTCAGAAACTTCCCAACGGTCTGTATAGGCCTCCTCTTTTGAAAGGACGACGTTTGAATCTACCGCACGGGAGGCCTTCAAAGCCCTTCTGGCGGCGTCCATGAGCCCATCCCTGTCAAGCCGATTCGTGGCGGCGAAACCAAATGTACCGTTTAAAACGCGTATGGCCACGCCTCCCACGCAGTCATAACCCAGCCCCAGAAAGGAGCCGTTTTTCATGCTGGCGCTTCTGTACTTTCTCCTCACATACCTTATCTCCGCATATCTGCATTCTCGGGATATCTCATCCAAAACACTCCGAAGCAGGTCTTCCATGGTGCTCACCTCACTTTATTGTTTTTGACATTTCCATCAATTTTTTCTTCTCCCTCATAACCATCCTCTCAAGGTTATCCATTGCCTCACGCACGGCCCTGAACAGGTTCCAGTCCACGCCCTTGGCGTAGAAGGTCCGGCGGTCTGTGCCAAGGCGGGCGCGAACGCTGTATTTGCTCTCCCTGCCACCAACTTCATGCCTTTCCACGTGGAAGGTGAGGATCTGGGGTTTGAATCTCTCCGTTTTGTAGAGTTTGTGGAGGAACGGCTCCACAAGGGAGTATATGTAATCGTAGGGTTCGGGGTCCTCTATGTCGAGACCCGTTATCTGCACAAACACGCCTTCGCGAGGAATGGTGGAGTAAAGCGTTTCTATGAGGTCTTTGTCCGTTATGACACCCACAGGCTTCATCTCCTCGTCCACCACGGTGACGAGGTACGCGTCCATGTCCTCCATGACCTCCAGTGCATCTTTCACCCTGGAACCGGCCCGGACGTAGGCGGGTGCCATCATAACGCTGCTCACGGGGATGACCATTCTCTCCTTTTCGCCAACCACTTCCCCATAGCTCTCCCTCTCCTTCTCCCTCCAGTAGGACCTTGCGATGTCTCTCAACAGCACCATCCCTCTCAGATGTCCATGTTCGTCAACAACGGGGAGGCAGACCTCCCCAAGTCCCCTCATCCGCTCAACGGCCACATCCACAGATTCGTCCTCCCTCACGACGACCGGGTCGCCGCTCATGACGTCGTCCACGGGGGTGTTCGCCAGTTCTCTGTGCTTCTTTATAAGGCGAACTATGGCCCTCCGTGTGAGTAGACCTACGACTCTTCCACTGTGTTCAACCACGGGTAAAACGCGGTGTCCCACGTTGAGCATCTTCTCTATGGCCGATGTAAGCGGTTCGTCGGGAAGTATGGTAGGCGGATAAACAAGCAGGTTTTCCACCTTGCTGTAGATGGGTATGTTTCTTCGCCGCACGATCATCCGGTAACTGAATATGCCCTTCAACGCGCCCTTTGCGTCCACAACGGGCATCTCATGTATGCCCGTTTCCTTCATCTTGCCTATGACCGAAGATAGTGGCTCCTTTTCGTGCACGCACACGACGTTTCTCTCCATAACCTCTGAAACGGTTATTTTGTTCAGTTCCATTCCTCACACCTCCAAAACCCGTGTGTCCTCACAGGCAGCGGTCTCTGACATGCGTCTCCTTAATCCCCATGCCAGCACGGCTTATCAACTTTACCCATCCGGTCCATGTGACACCATTTAATTTAAAACAGGGAGAATGATGCACAAAAGCGGTTAATTTTAGGTTCAGCGCCAAAATCTTTAAATAGAGAAATTCGTATAACAGCCACCGTAATGGGGCTTCCCCTATACTCCAGTAGGTGGAAGCACCCTGACAAAGGAGGATGCGCTATGAACGGAAAAAGTAGGAGAGTGTTGTGGGCAACACTGATAGTGATGTTAGTGCTGTTCAGCGGATTTGCAGTGTTCGCAGGGACCGCCAGTGCTCAGACAGCGACGAGGGACATAGAGGCGGATACACTGTACATAGCCATGCAGAACGACATGCCCAACCTGAACTACTTCGACCCGGCGACCAACACGGTGTGGAAGTCGTACGTGGTTGGGTGGATGTACGACACGATGGGTGGCTACACGCCTGACTTCACAATATATCAGAGCATGGCGGAGAGCTGGGAGGCCGATGCCTCTGGTCTCAACGTGACCGTCTATCTCAGGCAGGGAATAACCTTCCACGACGGCCAGCCGGTGACTGCAACGGATGTGGTCTTCACCTACCAGGTGCTCTACTGGAACCAGCTCTTCAAGAGCAATCTGGAGGCCCTCTACTGGGACACCCCTGACTGGTCCAGGTGGGACGGGAACGGCGTCTCACACATAGGCGTTGAGGCCGTGGATGATTACACGGTGGTGTTCCACCTTTCCAGGCCGGACCCGCTGTTCTATTACGTGACCATCAATATGCCCATTATACCGGAGCACATCTGGAGCAATCATCTGGTCACGCCGTCCGGGGCCCCCGGTGACAGCGATGATATGACCATTGATACCACCTGGAGCGATGAGACCAACTATCAGACCACGATAGGTTGCGGTCCTTGGAAGTTCGTCAAGTGGGTGAGGAACCAGTACGCCATAATTGAACCCTATGATGGTTACTATGGAAAGAACCTGACCATCTCTTGGCAGGGCAAGGAATGGCCCATGTTCCCCCAGAACATAAAAAGGATAGTGTTCAAGATATACAGCAACCTTGACACCGCCACCCTGGCCCTGAAGTCCGGTGAGGTCCATTACATCGCGTGGTCCATAACGCCTTCGTACTACAACACGCTGAAGACCGACCCCAACATCGGTTTCGAGTTCTCCGACGACCAGGGCTTCTTCTATCTGGCTTTCAACATGAGGAAGGCCCCCATGAACGACCTCAACTTCAGAGTCGCTGTGTCGCACTGTATTGACAAGGACTTCATCGTGAGCACACTTCTGGGTGGTTACGGTTCCAAGGGTACCGTTCCGATATCCATAACCAACCCCAGGTATGTGAACACCAGTGCCATCCCACCGGAGTTTGATCTGGACAAGGCCAAGCAGGTTCTGGACAGCGCCGGTTACACGGACCAGGACGGCGATGGCTGGAGGGATGCCCCTGATGGCACGCCCATCAAGCTGAGCATACTCACACCTCCCAAGGATTACGACCCCGTCAGGGCGGATGCGGGTGTTATGATATCCAGCAACCTGAAGAGCATAGGTCTCAACATTGACTCCATCCCGACCAGCTTTGACACCATAGTGAGCAAAGTCTTCGTGCAGGTTGACTATCAGATGTATATCTTGGGCTGGGCAGTCGGCTCGTTCCCTGAGACATACCTGTACGACTTCTTCCACAGCAGCCAGGCAGCCCCCGCGGGCTACAACGCACCCGGATACAGCAATCCCAAGGTGGATGAACTTCTGGAGAAGATAGCCGTGGAGATGGACGATGAGAAGAGAATACAGATGATCAAGGACGTTGAGGGCATACTCGTGCATGACCTCCCGTACAATGTGCTCTTCTACAGGAAGAACATAGAGGCCTACTACCAGGCCAAATGGGTCGGGTGGATATCCGCGTACGGGAGCATATTCAACGGGTTCTCTCTGAACTCTCTGAGGCATCCCGGTGCAGTTACTCCTGGTGGCGGCGGCGGAACGACATCCAACGTGGGTGCCACCGGAGGTACCATACAGGTGATAGATAACACGACGTACTACGTCTACCCCGATGGCAACATGACCCCTGTGGACTACGTGAACTACGATGGACTGGTGCTGGGTATATATGGACCTGACCATGTGCTCTCCGGCGAGAACGCCAGGTTCATAATAACTGCAACGGACGACTACGGCAAGCCGTATGCCAGCCTTGATCTCAATGTGAGTGTGCAGGTCGGCAACGACGTGACGTATTACAATATAACCACAGGCGATGATGGAATGGCCTATCTGGATATAACCGTGCCCTATGCCAGATACGACAAGGTGACCATCACGGCCTCCGGCACAGTCCAGGTGGCCAAGCCCGATGCTTCTCAGCCCGGTTACTACATACTGATAAACTACACGGCCACAAAGGGTAAGGATGTGCCCATAACATTCGTCAAGAGGGTCATCAAGATGAAGGCATGGGCGGACGATGCTATACTCAACCCTGCGGGTCAGACAACGGTGCATGTGCAGGTCACTGATCAGGACGGTGCGCCTGTGAGCGGCGTCGGTGTGGGCGTATACACCGAGACGCTTTACGGCTCGGTGGACAACGCATACAAAGTCACCGATGCCAACGGTATGGTGACCTTCACGTACACCGCACCAACAGCGGACCTCATAACGAACAGGCACCTAGCAGAGCAGTTCAAGCTGTATCTCAACGAGACGGGCATCGTCAACAAGACGGTGGCCACAGAGACACACAAGATGACGCTCATCATAGGTGTGGTCAACAACAACCCCAGCGAATGGTACCAGGTTGACATAATAAGCGTGGATAACTGGGTCATCGCCGCTGGCGACACGGCCAACATAGTTGTCAGGGTAACAGACATAAATGGGAACCCCGTGGCGGATGAACCGGTAAACGTGATGGTGGGTCACTCTGAGCTCACAGACTCTGCCAACTGGGTCGCCACGTTCTTTGAGGACACCACAAACGTCAGCTGGCCGACGTCTGTGACGACAGGTGCAGATGGAACGGCTACAATTACATTGCAGGCTAACACAAATGCAAACATAGCGGAGATAGTGGAAGTCTCGCTAAGCAGATCCTATTCAACAAAAGATTCTGTTAGCATATATGTGGGCAACACAACCGGTGTAGCCTCTCTCGGCAGCTATGTGGGCATGTATGCAGTAAATGTGTCATACAGCGTGGATCCGATGTCTTCCACATACAACCAGCTAGTCAATATAACTATAGAGGTCTATGATAATGGTATACCTGCACCTAATGTCCAGGGATGGGTTTGGGTACGCTTCACGGACTTTGGACTGCCATTCAGCGAAGACGACATGGATCTGTACTTCTGGTGGTCTGGTGGGTTCATGTATTTCGTGACCGATGGTAATGGTCGTGCGCAGGTCTCGGCTACAACAGTTCCTCTGATATCCGACGTAGCAGCTACATGCGCTGTCTGGGTAGATACCTTTGGCTGGGGCTTCCCCGACTCCATCTGGGAGGGCCTGGTCTTCGGCTCTGAGTATCCAGTCGGTGCAGGTGCAGTGGATTCCTTCGTCCTGACCCGCGCCAAGTCGCCCATAGTCGTCTCCGAGTACAGCTTTGACGTGGACGCGCTGACCTACAACACGCCTGTGGCCACCATGGAGATGACCGTGGTGGACTCCGATGGACCCGTTGTTGGCGCGAGTGTGGATGTGGACTACTCCATGGGTGCCTTCTCCAGTTCCGAGTCGCTGACGACCAACGATACTGGCGTTGCAACTGTTGATATAACGCCGCCTGCCGCCTCTGGCGATACGGCTGTACCCATCAGCGTGATGCTCTCGTCCTCTGACAGCGCTATGGATCAGGTCTTTGACTACGTACTGCCTTACATAACCGTTACAGACGACGAGCTCAACAAGCTCTACGTGGAGGTCGTCAGCATAAGCAACGGCTACGTTGATGCGAACAGCACCACATCTGTTACGGTGAAGGTGCTTGATTACTACGGCACACCTGTGCCAAACGCCGTCGTCTACATAACCACATCAACAGGCACTGTTAATGCGACGACGGATTCCAACGGCGAAGCGACTATAACGGTACGTGCACCTGACGCGCTGTACACCGGTGTGCTCCCAGTTAGCATCGCTGCATACAACGAATCCCGCGAGGGCAGGGCTGATATGATCCTCATCGTGAAGGGCACCAACGGAAGCGTGGTTGACCAGCTCGCAGCGACACTCGCCACGCTGAAGGAGACACAGGACAACTTGGATGAGACCCAGCAGGAGCTCAGCGCCACTCAGACCGAACTGACGATGACCGAGCAGGAGCTGAACGCAACTCAGACACAGCTTGCACAGACCACGCTGGACCTCGCATCGGCAACTCTGATGGGCATGATATACCTCGCACTGATGCTGATCTTCCTGATAACAACGATAGTCTTCGCCGTGCTGTGGCTCAAGAAGAAGCCCGGTGCACCTGAGATGCCTGAGGAAGCAGTCACAGAGGAAGAGATGCCCACCGAGGAAGAGACAGGGTACGAGGAAGAGACCTACGAGGAGACCCCTGAAGAAGAGATGACCGAGATGGAAGAGGAGACCTCCTCGGAAGAGGAGGTCGAGTGAACCTCTCTCCCCCTTTTTCTTTTAAATTTCCACATCTGTTTGTTCTGACCTTTGATGTATAAGGTATTTATATTCCCGTCCCATACCCCTCAGATAGGTGGTGTTCAATGAAATGGGTATACTTCTTTGATGAAGGCAGCATGGAGATGAAAGACCTTCTCGGCGGAAAGGGTGCGGGTCTCGCCGAGATGACCCGAATAGGTCTTCCCGTTCCGCCCGGCTTCACGATAACCACGGAGGCGTGCAGGGAGTATCTCAAAAAGGGCGGCGAGTTCCCGGAGGGTCTGTGGGAGCAGGTGCGGGAGGCGATGAGAAATCTGGAGGATATCACGGGGAAGAGCTTTGGCAGCGAGGAGAACCCCCTGCTCGTCTCCGTGAGATCTGGGGCTCCCATATCCATGCCGGGGATGATGGACACCATACTCAATCTGGGGCTGAACGACAGCAGTGTTCTTGGCCTTGCGAAACAGACGGATAACCCGCGGTTTGCGTGGGATTCTTACAGGCGTCTCATACAGATGTTCGGGAGCGTGGTGATGGGAATACCGCGCGATGAGTTCGAGGAACAACTGGAAAGGATAAAGGAGTCCTGCGGAGCGAAGACGGATGTGGACCTCACGGTGGATGCGCTGAAGGAGGTCGTTGAGGCCTACAAGGAGGTTTACAGGAGGTATGGAAAGGAGTTCCCGCAGGATCCCTACAGGCAACTGGAATATGCCATCCGGGCGGTGTTTGAGTCCTGGAACAACGAGAGGGCCATAACCTACAGGAAGATCAATAAAATACCCGATGACCTCGGAACCGCGGTGAACATAGTCACCATGGTCTTCGGCAACATGGGCGAGGACAGCGGCACGGGCGTTGCCTTCACCCGCGACCCGCGCAGCGGTGAAAAGCATCTGTACGGCGAGTTTCTACCGAACGCGCAGGGCGAGGATGTGGTCGCTGGCATAAGGACGCCCCACGCGATAAACGAGTACTCCAAGCAGGATGCTAACCGCCATCTCCCGACGCTGGAGGAGCTGATGCCGGATATATACAGCGAACTTCTGGAGATAGCGGAAAAACTGGAGAGGCACTACAGGGATATGCAGGACATTGAGTTCACCATAGAGCGCGGAAAGCTCTACATCCTGCAGACGCGCAGCGGGAAGAGAACCGCGAGGGCAGCCGTGAGAATCGCGGTGGAGATGGTGAACGAGGGGCTCATTACAAAGGAGGAGGCGGTTCTGCGCGTCACCCCCTCGCAGGTGGACACCCTGCTTCATCCGCAGGTGGACCCGTCGGCTCCCAAGCGGGAGATAGCGAAGGGTCTTGCGGCATCGCCTGGCGCCGCCGTGGGTACCGTCGTTTTTGACCCCGACCGGGCAGTTAAACTCGTTGAGAGCGGCAAAAAAGTCGTTCTTGTACGGCCCGAGACCACCCCCGACGACATACACGGAATGCACGCGGCGGAGGGCATACTCACCGCGAGGGGCGGAATGACGAGCCA
>MTNG01000116.1 GCA_002011395.1 Candidatus Aciduliprofundum sp. JdFR-45 | reverse complement strand
TTAACCACCGTCTCTATTTCATAGGGGGATGGGAAGTACTGAAGGTGGGAAACCCTGTTGTAGAGCTGTATCTCCTCTTTGTACCTTTCAATTTCCTCCTCTGTGGGTCTGTACCTCCCTATGCCCAGTTCACGCCTGACAACATCTGCAATCAGAACGCTCAGCGCCTGGCCCGTCCCGCCGGCGCTCCTGATGGGGCCCGCGTAGTACACGGCCACATAGTTTGTACCGTCCTGGTTCTGCTTTACATCAACCTTGGCTATGCCCTCCAGGGGTGCAACGAGGATGCCCTCCGTGAGAACGGCGAGCCCCGCGCGGACCGCCTTCTCCAGCGCCTTCGCTGTGCCCTCCTCCCTGAAGCGGTCCGCCACCTCGCGCGCGATGAGGAGTGCCACAACCTCCCTGCTGTTCTCGCGGGTGAGTTCCCGTATCCTCTCCGCGAGGCCGTCTATGCCTATGAGGGCCTCAACGCGGGCGGCCAGGTCGCGGGCGCGGGGTATCTCCACGTGGAGGGATGGGTCCTTTCCTCTGGCACGCGCCCTCTCAGCTACACCGTAAACCTCGTCGGCGAGGGATTCCAGCATGCGGAAGTACTCTTCCATGTCCCCTCCGTCCATCTCAACCCCTCAGCATCTCCGCGAAGAGCATCTTGTCCGCCAGGGATGCCTTTACCCTGAAGCGCCTCCCGAGGTAGGCGGCGAGCGCATCCTCCTCCCCGTCTATGATTTTCCGAAAAAGGTCCGTGGAGATCTCCACCACTATGTCGCCGTCGGCATCCCCGTCAAAAACATCGCTCACCCTGCCCCCCTCCACCCTGAAGTGGTAGGAGCCGTCGTCCGTGAAGCGAATGCACACCACGCGGGATATGCCGGCCAGGTGTTTTTTCAACTTCTCATCCTCCGCGATTTTCCGATTCGCCCTGTCAACCAGCGACTGCAAAATTTCCTTCATGTGCGCACCTCCGGGCTAACATGGTATGCCCCGGGAGATATTAAACTTCCGATGGCCCTGTTTCATGTTCGGCTGAGAGCGTTGTCTATTTTGTTCATGATGTCCGTTGTGGCCACTGGATTTTTATCCCCGATTCCATATAGCCGTATAACGGTGTGGTCGCCCTTTGCATCTTTGACAATCCATATATTCACACCGTCCTTTTTCAAAACGTATGACCTGGCACCCAGGGCGTACAGCGATTTTTTCTCCGCTTTAAGTTCGGCTGTCAGCGCGTCGGCGACCCTGTCCACATCCATTCTCACCCTCCGCGCGATGAATAGATTTGATGTTCTGCCGACAAAAGGAAAAAGCGAACCTGCAACGAGAATTAAAAAGGATATCAGTATTATAAATATCTTTTGAGCGTAGATGCCGATGAAAAAGGTGACTGCAAACACCTCAACCGAGATTATTACTGAGAGCAGTTTTATTATTTTCGTATCAAATGCCACCGGGAGGGGCCAGATAGCCCATCTCCTTTTCGTGACGTCCACGTACTCCTTCCCCAGACGATTCAGCAAAATGACAGAATATAATGCCATGGGGGAGGAGATGGCTGTTGCCAAAACACATATTGTTAATAAAATTAATATATCTACATCGCCATATAACATTATAACCAAAATAATTATAGACATAAATAAAATCAAAATCGCCATGCTGCACAATATTAACACAAGGGATTTTTTAAATTTATCAACCACATCTCTCAGGTCATCATCGCCTTCTTTTCCGACGACTTCCATTAATCTGGAGATATCCATCCAATTTCCATATCGTGGTAATCACATATATTACTTTGCATCACATCTAAGTTAAAAACCCTTCAAGGGCGAACGCGCTCACGAAATTTTTATATTGCCTCCCGTCGGTTTCCCCGCCCTCGGTGGTCAGCATGGACGCATCCCGGAACATCTACGACGACGCGGTTGCCTCCGCGAGGCACCTGAAAAACCTGCCCGACGCGGAACTGCGGGCTATGGCCAGAGAAGACGAGGTGCCCAACAGATACGGCATTCCCGTGTACCACACGCGCATCACCGCGAGGAGCGTGAGAGAGACGGTGAGCGATGTAAACGCCCTCCCGGAGGAGGGGAGGGGAAGATACCTTTCCACTATAAAAGAGGTCAGGGAGTACCTGAGGGGAAAGGACCTCATCGTGCAGACAGGGTGGATAGGCAAGAACCCCTCAAGGCGCATACCGTTCATATACGCCGTGACGGCGCGCTACGCGCGCCTGGCCCTTATGCTCCACAGAAACCTCTTTCCCGGGGAGGTTGAAGAGCCGCGATTGAGGGTCATCGCCGTTCCGGAGTGGCCGGAGCGCCGCGTGTATGTGGACCCCGTGGAGCGAGTCACGTACATACTCGGCACCGACTATTACGGTGAGAGCAAAATGTCTCTGCTCCGCCTGGCCATGCACCTCCAGAGGGAGGAGCGAACTGGGCTCGGCCTCCATGCGGGAAGTAAGGTTTACCGGGTTCTCGTGGACGGAAAGCTCGTGGAGAAGGGCGCCCTCATATTCGGGTTGAGCGGAACCGGGAAGACCACCATAACGGTCTCCGACCACGGCCTCACCCCTCCCGAGGGGGTGGAGATACTTCAGGACGACATAAACCTCTGGGATGAGAGCACCTTCGGAGCGGGGACGGAGAGGAACTTCTACGTGAAGACGGACAACGTGACCTCCCAGCCCGAACTGCTGAGGGCGTGCGTGGCGGAGGACGCCATAGTGGAGAACGTGCCCGTGAAGGACGGCGATCTTGATTTCGACGACGTGGACTTCTGCCCCAACGGCAGGGCAGTTATAAACCGCAGGAGGATCCCGAACACGGGTGAGGGCATAGACCTGAAGAGGACGGATGTCATCTTCTTCAACACCCGCAGATACGACATACCGATCGCCGGGAAGTTCGTCAGCCCCGAGCAGGCTGCCACCTTCTTTATGCTGGGCGAGAGCACGAAAACCTCGGCGGGTACGATGGACAGGAGCGAGATCGGAAAACCGGTGCGCGTGGTCGGCTTTGACCCCTTCATCGTGGACCGGCCGTGGAAGAACGGAATGCGCTTCAGGGAGATACTGAAACGCAACCCCCGCGTGGAGGTTTACATACTCAACACCGGCTACGTTGGCGGGCCCGACGGCGTGAAGATAAGGCCGGAGGACACGTTCGCCATGATAAAGGCCATTCTCCGCGGGGAGGTGGAGTGGAAATACGACGGCAACGTGGGTTATATGGTCCCATCGCGTGCCGAGGGTGTTGAACTTGATAGGTTTGACCCCTACAACGTATACGATGCTGTTCACTACTCCCGCATGATGGAGAGCCTCAGAAGAGAGCGCATGGAGTACTTGAAGCGCTTTCCGGAGATTGATTTCTTTGAACTCCAGTGAGAGAGTCGCTGGGGTTCGTCAGACAACGGGCAGGCGGAGGTGAAACTGCGAAATAGTTAAATACCGTTCTGTGATATAACTCCACAGCACCTGAAAGGGAGTGTGGAGAATATGGCAGGGTTATCGGAATACCTCGTGAAAAGGTTCATGCTCGCGATAGTGACGCTGTTCGTGGTCACCTCGGCCACATGGGCTCTTTTTGAGCTCCTGCCGGGGGACCCGACCGATGCCTTCTACGGTAACCCCAACTTCACCCAGGGAGACATAATAAACCTGGCCGTGGGCATGGGCCTGGAGGACGTGTACAACATAACTCTGAACCCGGCAAATGGAACGGATTTCACGTACATAGAGGACTCACCCCTTTACAGCAAAATAGGAGAGGACATATTCAACTCAACCGAGGTGGAGGTTAAACCGCCGCTACCGCTGAGCGTTGAGTTCACAACCATAGGCACGGCTAGGGTGAACGAGTACAACGTGTCCGCGGTGCGGTCCGTTTACATAACCAGATACTTTGACCTGGGCAACGTGCACGGCGTCTTCACCTCGTGGAACCTGGGCGAACTCACCAACGTGACCTTCAGCCTTGTAATAAACGCCACCGTTAATTACTACGACATTTCCACAAACGAGGTTGTTCGCACGGTTCACATATCCAAGACCGTGACCGTCACATGCACGCCCAACTTCAAGTACTACGCATCCTTCACGCCCAGCGTCCAAGAGGGGTGGCACATGAAGCACATAGTGGGTGAGAATGAGTTCAAGACGACTGCAGCCGTGCAGCACGGCAAATCGGTGCAGGAGATGGGCATAGTCCCGTACAGATATATGATCATGTTCCTGACTGTTATGCCAGAACTGGCACCCGTGAAGACCGCCGTGGAAAACGCGGTCCAGGAGGAGATTTCCTCCATTAGCGTGTCGGGCGCTTACCCCGTGGTGGAGGTGCTTGACACGGATGTCGTTCCCCAGGAGTTGCCCAACCTCCCCACCACAATAACGTACACGAACTACAGGCCGTGGTACAAGAGATACGTCGGTTATCTCATGAGCATGTTCACCTTCAACTTCGGCAGGTCCACAATGACAGGCAGACCTGTGAGGGACATCATGGCGGAGACCATTCCGAGAACTCTCCTGCTTTTCGGCACCGCCACCATGCTGGCATACCTCATAGGTATAAAACTCGGCACATACATCGCCTGGAGGAGAGGGGGGAAGGTGGACGCCATCACCGTGGTCTCCAGTTTGTTCTTCTACAACATGCCCTCCTTCTGGACGGGTCTCGTCCTCCTCTACATATTCGCCTATGCGCTGGGATGGTTCCCGCTGGGCGGCTTCTCGTCCGGTAAACTCACAGGGCCAGGGACACTGGCCTACTACGGGTTTGACCCAAATGCCTTCTACTACCCGGCCCTTGATATCCTGTGGCACATGGCGCTTCCGCTGATAGTCCTGCTCCTCATATCCTTCGCGGGAACCACTCTCCTCATGAGGACCGCGATGCTGGACACGCTCAACGAGGATTACATCACCACCGCCATAGCCAAGGGCCTGCCGGAGAAGGTCGTGATGAAAAAGCATGCGCGCAGAAATGCCCTTCTCCCCATAGTCACATCCTTCGTGATAGCGCTGGGCTTCTCCGTGGGCGGCGCGGTCATCCTGGAGCAGGTGTTCAGCTATCAGGGAGTTGGTTTCTACTACATAAACGCCCTTTTGCAAAAGGACTACTTCCTTGCCGGTGCATCGCTGTTCATAATTGCTGTGCTTGTTATCCTCGGAAACCTGATAGCCGATATACTCTACGGATTCCTCGACCCGCGGGTGCGGGTCCACTGAGGAGGTGATGAGATATGGTCAGCACAAAAATGCAGGAAACGCTTAAGAACATTAAGCGGACAGTTAAGAGGAACTGGAACCTTTACAAGGAGAATCGCCTCGGAGTTGCCGGTCTGGTGATCATAATCGCCTTCGCCGTCATGGCAGTGGGCGCCCCGATCTTCGCACAATTTGAACCCAGTTTCAGGGCACCTGAAATTGATACCTACGGTGCCGTGGAATACAGCACCGTCGCGGATGCCGATATAGTGAAGGTCTTCCCCACCACACCGCCCGTCATCAACGCAGAGGGCGGTTCATGGATGGTCTATTCAAAGGGCTCCACCCTGTACTTCCGCTGGCTCAGAGAGCCAAAATCCATAACGGGCGGCGCCAATCAGACGGCAAACGAGACGACAAATCTGACAATGTCCTACCAGGTAACCCCCTACGATGAGGACTCCACAATATACACCGTGGACCTCTCCGCGTACGGCAACATCCACGCGTTTGACTACGTCGCCCAGGGGCAGGACGAGAACAACAACTTCATAGGAGATAGAAAATACAACGGGCTCGTTGCCGTTGCAGCCGGCAACAACATAGTGATAATTGACGTTGGGAAGCTCACGGCCAACACCACAGAGGAGAAGATCGTCTATTCCGAGCAACTGGACATCACCCCAACGTGGGTGGTTGCGGATATACTGTCAAGGGGCGATAGCGATTCCGCCGCACACCAGATAACCCGCGTGGGCATAGTGGGCTACAGGGTGGAGCCATGGCGGCTCATCGCCTTCGGTGACAACAACACCTTCTATCTGTACGGGTTCAGATACGTGACCTCGCCCGTTGAGGGTTCCCTCAACGTTGTTAAACAGATCGCTGAATACAGGTTCAGCAGCAGCATCATATCCGAGCCGCTGGTCTTCTTCAACCCATATCTGAAGGACCATGAGAGGTACTGCTACATCTACATACCTCTGGATAACTACAGCATGATGGCAGTTGGCCAGTCCCTGAGGAGAACCATGACCGACAAGGTGCTGGCCGAACCCACGTACCACTGGATTACGGGATACCGCATAACGGGTCTTGGCGTGACAGCCTCCTTAGGTGCCATTCCTCAATACGTGTACGCCGTGGGGGAGACAGAAGATGGTAGATACGGATTGTTCATAATAAACCCTGCAAATTTCGGTACCGATAGAGACGTGGTAATAGGCGAAAGCACAGTACCGGGCGCTGAGCCCGTGGGAACCCCGAAGGTGCTCAAAGGTTATGGAATATTCTCCATATACTTCGCCTACAACAAGGACGGGACCGGATACGTGAGATACGTGGAGCAGAAGGAGATAGGCGGTGAGATAAATGAGACACAGACCAGGGACTACAGGTTCCCCATGGAGTTGAGGGATGTGTTTGTGTTCCATCAGCTGAAAGATGAGCTCTTTGGCTGGGCAAAGGACGGAACAATATACAAGTACTTCATAGCCAGGGAAGAAGGTGAAAAGGACGTTGTCGGTGGATTGCTAATAAAGAACCCGAAGACCGGTGCTGTTAAGGTCATGAGAACAGAGTATTTCCAGTACATAGGCAGCCTCGATGGCGCCAAATACAATCAGCAACTCGGGTTATATCAGCTGTATGGTCTGTCTTACGACAGAGCGGAGAAAAAAGTCACGATATTCCAGATGAAGGGAGACAGGATTACGCCCCTGCCACCGGGCACATACCCCTCTGGCAACACGTACTGGCTCGGAACGGATGACCAGGGCCACGATATTCTATCGCAGCTCATATGGGGCACACGCATAGCGTTCCTAATAGGAATAATATCGGCCGTCGTGTCGGTCCTCATAGGCACCTTCGTTGGCCTCATATCCGGATATTACGGCGGTCTCACGGACACCGTCATAATGAGGATCGTGGACATACTCCTCGTTCTCCCGGGGCTACCGATAATACTTATACTGTTCGAGATCTTCAGCCAGTACAACATAAGCGGTCTCCAGACGATAATACTCGTCCTGTCCATACTTGGCTGGGCTGGAATCGCAAGGGTCATCAGAGCGCAGACGCTTTCCCTGAAGGCGAGGCCCTTCGTGGATGCGGCGAGGATTGCGGGGGCGAGCGATGGGCGCATCATAGTGAGGCACCTGTTCCCCAACGTGCTCCCCCTGACTTTCCTGTACCTCTCCTTCGGCGTGACGGGTGCGATTCTGGCAGAGGCGGGCCTCAGCTACCTCGGATTCGTCAGGGCCGACCCCAACTACATTTCCTGGGGCCAGATACTGAGCAACACGAGAACAGGCGGAGGCGGCGTCTTCATATGGTGGTGGCTCCTGCCGCCCGGACTCGCCATAACACTGCTATCGCTGGGCTTCTACCTGGTGGGAAGAGGATTCGATGAGATAGTGAATCCCAAACTCAGAAGGAGGTGAAAAAGATGGCAGCACCCTTGCTGGAACTGGAAAACCTGATCGTTCACTTCAAGACGCACAGAGGATGGGTCCACGCGGTGGACAACGTGAGTTTCACCATCGGGAAGGGCCAAACGCTGGGCCTCGTGGGCGAGTCCGGATGCGGAAAGACCACAACCGCCTTCTCAATACTTCAGATACTCCCCTACAACGCGCACGTGAAGGGAGGCGATGTGCGCCTCAAGGGAAGGAGCATCCTCAGGGACAGCGTGAAGGAGGACGGCACGATAGACCCCTTCAACGAGAACATAAGAAAGGTCCGCTGGAAGGAAATATCCATGATCTTCCAGGGCGCTATGAACGCCTTCAACCCCGTGTACAAGGTTGGCGACCAGATAGCCGAGGCGATAAGGGTTCACTATCCCGATATGTCCGAGCAGGAAATCTGGAAGCGCATAGAGGAACTCTATGACCTCGTGGGCATACCCAAGGACAGGATTATGAACTACCCTCACGAGTACAGCGGAGGCATGAAGCAGAGGGCAATCATAGCCATGGCGCTCGCCCTCAACCCCAGCCTCATAATAGCGGACGAGCCCACCACCGCGCTGGACGTCATCACACAGGACAGGATACTGGGTGAAATGAAAAGGATACAGGAGGAGACGAAGACCGCGATGCTCCTTATAACACACGACGTCTCGGTGGTGGCGGAACTCTCCGACAAGATGGCCGTGATGTACGCCGGGCAGATCGTTGAGATGGGGACGACGAGGCAGATATTCAAGGAAACTGCGCATCCATACACCGAGGCGCTTCTGGGCGCCTTCCCCAGCATAAAGGGGGACAAGAAAAAGAGGCTCAAAGCGATACCCGGCTCGCCCCCGGACCTGATCTCACCGCCGAGGGGTTGCAGGTTCCACCCCAGGTGTCCCTACGCCCGCGAGAGATGTCTGGAGGACGAGCCAGAGCTCATAAAGGTGGGCGACGGGCACTACTCGCGGTGCCATTACACCGAGGAACTATTCGGCGCCGGCCAGGGAGGTGGTGCATAATGACCGACGAGAACGTTGAAATTAGGGACGAGGTCGTCCTGCAGGTGCGGGACCTCCGCAAACTCTTTGAGATAAAGAGGAGTTTTAAAGAGGTCCTCGCCCGAAGACCGATACTGTACGTGAAGGCCGTGGACGGGATATCCTTCGATATAAGGAAGGGTGAAATATTAGGTCTGGTGGGCGAGTCCGGATGCGGAAAGACCACAACCGGCCGACTTGTCACGCGCCTTGAGACCCCCACATCCGGTCACATATACTTCCACGGTGTGGACGTCGCGAAACTTCAGGGCAAGGCGCTGAAGGCCTTCAGACGGCATGTCCAGATGATCTTCCAGGACCCCTACGAATCGCTGAACCCGAGGTTTACCGTGATGCAGACCGTCATGGAGCCACTGCTGATACACGGCATAGGGGACACCTACGATGAGAAGCTGGAGATGGTCATACAGGCGCTGGAAGACGCCGAGTTGAAGCCCGCAGAGGAGTACCTTGACAGGTTCCCCCACGAACTGTCGGGCGGTCAGAGGCAGCGCGTGGCCATAGCCAGAGCACTCGTTCTCAAGCCGCAGTTCATAGTTGCGGACGAGCCCGTCTCCATGCTCGACGTGTCCATAAGGTCCGGCGTCATGAACCTGATGCTGGACCTGCGGGAGAAGTATCACCTGCCCTACATATTCATCACGCACGACATAGCCGTGGCCAGGTACATGAGCGACAGGATGGCCGTCATGTACCTGGGTAAGATCGTGGAGATCGGCGAGTCGGACAACGTGGTCTTCAACCCATCACATCCGTACACGCGCGCCCTCATAACGGCTGTGCCCGTGCCGGACCCCGACCACAAGCACGGCAGGGTTCAGATCAAGGGCGAACTGCCGAGCCCCATAAACCTCCCGCCGGGCTGCAGGTTCCATCCAAGGTGTCCCTACATGGAGAAGGGCATCTGCGACGTGAAGGAGCCGGAACTCGTGGAGGTGGCAGAGGGACACATGGTGGCGTGCCACTTCGCCAGGAAACTCTACGAGGAGGGCTTCTCCCCGTCGGAGGGAGCCGAGGAGGCCACGCAGGCCTGAGATAGGACTTCCCCCCTCCTATTTTTCATGGTCTCAGACGGCGTATCGTGCGCGGGAACGCTATCGCCTTGTTTATGTGGTCCAGCCCTGCGATCCACATGACCGCCCTGTCAACGCCCAGCCCAAAGCCGGCGTGGGGCACGCTGCCGTACCTTCTCAGGTCTATGTACATGCTGTAATCGTCGGGATTCAGACCGTAACTGCGTATCCTCTGCAGAAGAACATCCAGTTTCCATATCCTCTCCCCCCCGCCTATGATCTCGCCGTAGCCCTCCGGCGCCAGCAGGTCGTGACAGAGCACGACCGAAGGGTTCTCCGGGTCTGGACGGTGGTAGAAGGGTTTCGTCTCCGAGGGGTAGTGAGTTACGAATACCGGCTTCTCAAACTCCTTGGTTATGGCCCTTTCCTCGTCCGCGCCGAGGTCATCTCCGTAAGATATCTCCACGCCGATGTCCCGCGCCATCTCTATGAGTCTCTCGTATCTCATCCTTTCAAAGGGTGCCTCAACGGCCCTGAGACGGTCAAGGTCGCGGCCCAGATACTCCAGTTCACTTTTCCTCTCGGCCAGCACCCTCCTCACGATGTGCTCCATCAAGAGCTCCTCATCTTTCATCATATCCTCGTTGCCATACCACGCCACTTCCGCCTCCGCGTGCCAGAACTCCGTGAGGTGGCGCCTGGTCCTGGACTTCTCCGCCCGAAAACTCGGGGCCACTGTGTAAACCTTCTCAAGCGAATAAATGAACGCCTCCAAGTAGAACTGAGCGCTCTGAGTGAGATAGGCCTTCTTATCAAAGTAGGGCACCTCAAAGAGCGTGGAGCCCCCCTCCACCGCACTGCCCACGAACATGGGGGCCTGAACCTCGTAGTAGCCGTTCTCCCTGAAGAACTCGTGGATGGCCCCGAAGACCGTGGACCTGATCTTCATAACCGCGGTCATCTCCCTGCTCCTGAGCCAGAGATGCCTGTTGTCCAAGAGATACTCCTCGCTCTTGTACCTGTTTATGGGAAACGCCTCGGCCATGTGCACCACGCGGATATCGTCCAGCAAAACCTCGTATCCACCGGGCGCCTTATCCTCGCGTCTCACGGTACCGCACACCTCCACGGAACTCTCTATCCGCACCTTTTTCGCTATGTCATACACCTCACCGCGCTCCCTCTCCGCCACGCACTGCAGGATGCCCGAGGAGTCACGAAGGACGACGAACGCCACGCCTCCCGTCTTTCTCCTGCGATAAACCCAGCCCCGGAGGAGCACACGCTCACCTTCATATCCGCCCCGGAGCACATCCTCAACCTTCACACTCCGCATGGTCGGTTTAGTCCCGTGGCACTATTTTTACTTTATCATAGTTCTCTGCGACACATATATAAGGGGCATTACGGATATTGGTTGAGGTGAGCGACGTGACGACGGCCTTCACTCTCGTGGCCCCTGGAAATGACGGCGTTTCCGCCTACAAGATGGTCTACGTGGATGTCATAACGCGCTGGAGGTCCATGAGGGGTATGAGCGCGAGGGGCATCGGTATAAGGGCAGGCGCGGAGGGAGAGGTGTCGGAGGATTTCGTTGAACTGCTGAAGAGCATGGGCGTTGACCTGCCCATACTTCTTCCCGACCCGGAAAAGGCCGGTACGGTCTTCGGCAAACTTCACTACAGCGGAAAGGCCGTTCAGGAAAAGCACCCGGGCCTCTACTGCAGGAAATGCAAGAGAGTCGTTGACGGGCACGATGCAAAGCGGGAGAGGGGCAAGGTAACCGTCGTGGTCGCCAAATTCCCGCTGAACACGCGGCGGTTCATCCTCGTTGAGGGCACGAGGGAGAAGGCAAAGAACGCAGCGGGTGTGGCTGTGGACCCGGATGAGGAGTTCCTCGTGTACGAGGAGGGTCGGGAGAAGTGGTACGTTCCGCGCTATCTGAAGGACATCCTGCTCAAGGAGATGGTTCTTCACGGAGATACGTATTCCGTCGCGACCGGGAAGGAACTGCTGGAGCACGACCGCGTTTACAGCGGAAGGGGTAGGCCACGCCTCCTGGCACCTGCTGTCAGCATCCACGATGAGATGATCGTGGGGGAAAACTCTTCTGTGAAATCCGCCAAGGTGATATACCACAGAGAGGTGGACGGCGTTGTCTTGAAATGCCCCAGGTGCGGAGGCAAACTTAAAATTGAAAATGTTGAGGGATATTATCTGCGGACGGGTGAGGGTTTTATCCATTACCCGTACCCCCTGCTCTTGGCCTCCCCCAAAATCAGGGGCGAGCACAGGGCGCACCTGAAACGGTGCACGAGATGCGGCTTCAACACGACGAACATGAACGTGGACAGGTGCCCCTCCTGTGGCATAGCCCTGAAGCGGGATCACAGGTACGCGGAGCGATTCATACCGGCCGGTGAAATCGCAGAGGCGATGGCGGACGGGTACGTCTACATCCACACCCCTCAGGACATATACGACTCGCTCCTCCCAATCCATTCATCAATATCGGCGTTTCACACGCCCCCCTCCGGTAAACACCTGATGGTGCCCCCCAGGCGCGTTCCGGAGGCGGACGCCGAGCCCGAGGTTATCAGGGCGGCCCTCGTCCTCAAAGGCCGTGGGGGCGTGCGCGATGAGGACATCAAAAAGGCCGCCCGTATAAGGAAGAAACTCCTGAGCGTTCTGGAATACTCGCGCGCCTACGGCATAACCGAGGACATCGTGTACCCGGAGTGGATCGGCACCGTGATGGAAGGGGAGAAGGAGAAGTACGCCAGGGCCATGGAGGCTGGCAGGGTCAACAGGGCATTTGACATACTGGTGGATGTCCTCACGGGCACGGTATCAAGGTGGTATCTGCGCGCTATAAGGAAGGGGCCGGTGCCCTCTTACGTGCTGGAGGGGTTGGCGCTTATGGCCCGGCCCTTTTTCCCGTCGGTGGCCTCGGAGATCGCCGCGCGGGTCGGTATGGCCCATTTCAGGTTTGAGACCGACACCCGCATGAGAGACGAGGAGAATCTCCGCCACGTGAGGGAAATACTCTCAATAGCCCGCGAGATTCGCAGGACACGGGCAAACAACAGTATCCCCCTGAGAACGCCCATGAAAAGGCTCGTGGTCATACCAAAGGAGGGAAAGGAGGATATACTCCTGAAATACAGGGGGCTCATACAGAACCTCTGCAACGTCATAACGCTGGACGTGACGGATGAGTGGGATGAGATCACGTACGACATCATACCCAAGAAGGACGCCGTCGGGATGGTCTACAGACAGTGGATTCCAAAGCTGTCCATACTTCTCAGGATGGGCGACCCAAAGAAGATCAAGAGGGAGATCGAGGCGGGCCGCTACGTGCTGGGCATAGAGGGGCTGGAGATAAGGATCACCTCCGACATGGTGGAAATAAGGGAGAAGGTGCCGGAGGGATACCACGAAATAGACACGCCTTACGGCAAATTCTACGTTCCCCTGAAGGTGAGCGACGAGGAGAGGGAACTCGGCCTGGTTGCAGAGGTCGCGCGGAGGATCGCCTCTATGCGCAAGGACGTTGAGATGGATTACAGGGACCTCATAACGGTGACCATATCCGCCCCGGAGGAGGTCTCTGAGATCGTCAAAAAGCACGAAAAGACCCTCGCTGAAAGGGTTCGGGCCCTGGACATATCGTACTCCGATGAGATCGAAGAGGCGTACATCGTGGAGTGGGGCATCGGCGAGTGGGACGTCACCATAGGCATAACCCCCATGTACAGGGAGCAGGTGATAAAGGCGCTCACGACGTTCCCGCACATAACCCCACCCATAGCCGCGGCCATATTTGAGGAGGGATACGTCAGCATAGCGGGATTCATGGACATGAGCATGGAGGAGTTGGAGCGCATCACGGGATACCCGCGCCACATGGTGCGCTCCATACTGATGTACATAGAGTCGCACAGAAGGGGATTCCCGCCCATATCCACGGACGAGGGGCCCGCATGTTCCCTCTGCGGCGCCCTTCTGGATGAGGGCGATGAGTTCTGCGGAGCGTGCGGCGCCCCGATCCTTCCGCCCGGGGAGGCCGTGGAAGAGAAGGAAGAGACCACCGCGCCAGAGGCCGTGCCACAGGAGGGTTCACCTTCACCAGTGACTGAGAAAAAATCCGTGGAAGAGGGCAGGGCGGAGGAGGGAAAGAGAGTGGAGGTTGAGGAGTCGGCGGAGGAGAAGGTCCCGGCAAGCGCAGAGACGCTGGATGACTTGGAGAGCATGGGCGGCATATACCTCATACTGGAGGAGAAGGGCAGGAAGACGTACGAACTATTCAAGAAACTCGTTGAGAGCGGTAAAGAGGGGATGATAATCACGAGGGAGTACCCGAAGCGCCTGGTCAAGAAGCACTCCCTTCCCAGTGACGTTAAGATATTCTGGCTTTCCAACGCGAGGAAGCAGAACACCATCCGGCCCAAGGACCTTGAGAAGATAAGCATAGAGATAGACAGGTTCCTCAACCGCGGAGGGAAGGTGATCGTTCTGGACGGCATAGAGTTCCTGATCACGAACAACAGTTTCCTCGTGGTCCTCAGGTTCATTCAGTCGCTCAAGGACCTCATAGCCATAGAGGAGGGGATCATGCTGTTGCCCGTGCATCCGGACGCCGTCAAGGAGAGCGAGTTCCGGATGCTTGAGAAGGAGGTTGACGAGATCCTGTCAGCCCTCTGACGACATCCAGAAGCATCGGTACGAGGGGCATACCGGAGAGGTCCTCCACGGACACCCATCTGAAATCCGCGTTTTCCCAGTCCAGTATGACCTCCTGTCCGGCTGCTTTGAAAAGGAAAGGGTGAACCCTCCATATCACGTCGCGCTCCCTCACCATTACGGGCGTTCCCTCCCGTATCATATCGGCGGGG
>MTNG01000093.1 GCA_002011395.1 Candidatus Aciduliprofundum sp. JdFR-45 | reverse complement strand
GGCCCACATGAGCTTCACGTAGGCGGTCTCGGGGAGCATATCGCCTAGCGGAACCGCTCCGGCTTCCAGCAGACGCCTGCCCGTGGAGTAGACGTTGAGGTTCGTAGTTCCGTAGAGGCACTGACTCGTTATGAACACGTATATCCCGTCTCTCACGGCCCTCTTCACAACGGGTATGAGCCGGCTGGATATGTGCCCCAGCCCCGTTCCCGCGAGCACAACCCCGTCGCACCTGTTCACGACGTCCTCCAGAAGCCATTCCGGCATACCGGGGTAGAAATGGAGCAGGGCAGCACGGTCGTTTATACCGTTTACTACCTCCACCTCTTCATCCTTCTTTCTCCGCTCTCCGAACCACCTCACGCCCTCATCAGTCACCTCGCCCAACGGGGTGGCGTTTATGCTCCTGAACGCATCTCTACGCGAAGTGTGCATCTTGCGGACTCTGGTCCCCCTATGGATGTGACTTACGATGTCGGATACTGTGGCGTGCATAACGACCACAACCTCCCCGAGGTCGCTCTTTGCCACCTTCACCGCGTGCCTCAGGTTCATATAGGCGTCGCTGCTGGGCCTGTCGCTGCTCCTCTGAGCGCCCACGAGGACCACAGGACCCGGAAGGCGTCGGAGCATGAAGGATAACGCCGCTGAGGTGTATCCCATGGTGTCCGTCCCGTGGGGTATTACCACGCCCACGCTGCCCCCCTTAAACTCCTCCGCCACGCACTCCGCGAGGCGGGCCCACATGCGGGGCTCCATGTCCTCGCTCAGCACGGACGAGAAGACGCGAGCGCGCACCTCACACTCATCGCTCACCTCGGGGACTGCGAAGGCGAGTTCCTCCGCTGTCAGCGCCGGGTGCACCGCGCCCGTGGTGTAATCCACGTAACTCGCGATTGTTCCGCCCGTGGAGAGAAAGGAAATGGGCGTCTTCCCCGTACCGGTGTCAACCCGGCCCGGCCCGCGCCTCTCCTCGGGCCTCTCCAGCACTTCCATCTCCTCTATATCGTCCAGTGCGATCCCCACGTTGTATCCACTGCGCAGTTTGATGGTCACTATGCCGGGGTCGGAGAGGTGGGGACGCGGCATCACAATCCCCTCGAAAACCCCTCTGCTCGTGCGGACCCTGACGCGGCTACCCTGCTCCGGAAGTTTGACAGGCATAACCGAGCATGAGGGTTCTGGGATAAAAGGTTTCCACGTGGCGCTATCCCTTTCTCCCCGAGTCCCTGACCAGCAGGTACAGAATCAGCCCGAGTATTGGCAGGAAGAGCACGATCAAAAACCACAGAAGCGGCTCGTTGCCCCTGTCATGGGCATCCATCGCCACCCACGCCGCCACGAACAGGAAGATGACGAATATGACGCCGCAGGGTATGCAGCATACGAGCATATAGGGCTCCAGCGGGTTTGTGCTTTCCTCCCTCTGAGGCGATTCGGGCGCGGTTATCTGCGTGAGCACGTTGTTCGTGGTGTCTGTGAGCACGAGGCCGGTCACCTCCTCGGTGTACAACGCCATTACGTGCATCCAGTAAAGACCGGGGATAAAACCGGAAAAAACCTCGTCGGGGACGGCGATGTCCACGGTCACACCCGCAACGCTCACGTTTTCCTCCCCCAGCCAGAGGATCCACCCGGAGGCGTTCACGTAGGCCGCCCTGCCCCCTCCTCTGAACTCCACGTGGAGCGTGACGTTTATCGGCCGGTCCGCCTGTGCAGACCACACCGAGAACGTGAAGGATGCGGTTTCGGTGGCGTTGAAAACGGGGTTCTCTCTGACGACTATTTCAAACACCACCGCGTTTTCCCTGTGGCTGAGGCTGAACTCAAGGATATCCACCCTCCCGTCGCTCACGTCTGCGGGGTCTTTGCCCACGGGAGCGGCATAGGCCCCCGTGCTCATCACCACGGCGGCGAGCAGCAGAGTCAGAAGGCTGCCGATTTTCATCCCTGAAAACCTAATGAAGAGGGCATATATACGTTTTTAGGAAAAAATTAAATCACCCCCGCCGCATGGGTGTCCGTGTTCGTGGCCATAGAGGGCATAGACGGGAGCGGGAAAACGACCTTTGCGCGCGCTCTGAGGGATAAACTTGAGGGAGGGGGCAGGAGCGTGAAATTGACCTGTGAGCCGACGGACGGCGTGGTTGGCTCGCTCATAAAAAGGGCCGTGGAGGACGGGATAGAACCGGAGACGGAGGCCCTCCTCTTCATGGCGGACAGGTGCGAACACGTGCGCGAGATCCGGGGATGGCTCCGAAGAGGTTACGACGTGATAGCGGACCGCTATGTCTATTCCACGATCGCCTATCAGGGTGAGCGTCTCCGGCAGAAGCACGGAGCGGAGATGGAGGAGTGGCTGTGGATGCTCTTCCAACCCTTCGCGCTCTGGCCGGATGCCGTTGTGCTTCTGGACATAGAGCCGGCAGAGGGGCTCGCCAGGGTTTCGGGCAGGAGAACCTCGCGGGAGAGGTTTGAGGACTTGCGCTTTCTGGAGGGCGTGAGGGCGCGGTACCTCGCCATGGCGGAGAAACACGGATTCATCGTTCTGGACGCGCGCCTCCCCGTGGAGGCACTCGTGGAGCGCCTCGTGGACGCTCTTCTTCAGGACCACTCAAAGAGGTAAACGGTCGTCCCGTCATCTCCCGTCGGCGACCGGAGAACCCTGACGGAGGTCATTCCCTCCACGGCGTCCACCGCGCCCTCCAGTATGCCCAGTGTGAACTCCTGCACGCACGGGTCCGCGGTGGCGTTTCGGATCTCTATCACGCCGTGGTTCCTCCCCATTTCAAGGACGTCCGTCTCAATACCCATCTCATACCTGCCTATCAGATGGGGTAGGTTTATGAAAAAAGCTCTCGCGGTGTGCGGCATGGTGTCCAGCGGGTTGCTGTGCCTCATGAAATCCCTGCCCATCTCCCTCAGGAAGGTCATGCCGAATATGTCAGCAACCGTATGGAGGAACTGGAGGTACTGAGAGAAAGGGTACCACGAGTGGTACCTGACACTTTCAAGGTCCACCCCTCCCGCGTCCCTGAGCGCATCCGCCAGGTGCGCAAACCCCTCATCGCCCTCCCCCTCCCTTATGAACTCGCAGGCGCGCAGGAACACCCCGCCCCGTATGTACTTGCTTTCCTCCAGGAGCACCGGACCATATCGGTGCCCATGGTATTTAAAACCTCTGTGTTCGGATTCAGGCATCCTTCCCCTCTGTGAAAGATTCATATAGACCGCTTTTCTATACCTCTTTTATGCCGTCTAGTATTGAAGTTTCTCAGGTGTATTATATTGCGGGGCTGGGTGTGATTGTCCAGGGCAAAGTAATTTCCGGGCCGATTACCAGGGGGATGGCCCTTGAAATCGCGGGGAAGATTTACAGGGTGGATGCGATATCCGTTAATAAAAACAGTGTTGAGTATGCAGAAACAGGAACTGTTGCGGCGCTGAGATTGCAACCATCGTCGCAGCGGGATTACAAAGCGCTGAAGAAAAAATTGAAAGGAAAAGTTGTGCATTTCAGCGATGGATAATTGGGAATAAAAATTCTGGGCGCATATCGACCGCCTGCGAATGGTGTCTCTCCCTGGTGCGCTTCCGCTTTTCATCTATGCGCTCTTTTAAATTTCAGCTTTTTGTTTTCCTTTCGCAGTCCCTCCATGAAGAAATCAAGAAGCACGGAATCATGGAAAAAGAGAAACTTTATCAATTTCTCACCCCAGAGACCGAGTTTCTGAACGGCGTATTCCTCTGCGGCATTCTCATCAGGAACAATATATCTTCCTGCATCTCTCCACTCCTGAATGTGTCTCATCTCATGCCACAGCACCTTTTGCAGGTATAGCGTGAGGTATTCCCCCTTTTCCTCATCTTTCCATATCTGCGGATACAGATGGACGAGGCGCTCGTATATCCTTTCGAAATAGCGTCTGCTGATGCGGTGTAAAAAAATCGCAAATACCTTTTCATTTTCAACTTCACCGTATGCTGCCTCTGCGGAATCAACAGGATGCCTCTCTTCCTCGGTGAAAACGACGGCGACATCAGGGGGGATGTCAAACCCTTCAAGGGCTCTCAACCACAGCTTTGAGGCATGCTCTCTATTCATTACCTTGCCCATGTGTTTCACGACATCCTCTGGTTCTACCCCATATATTTCCTTTCGCATATCCGGCATGTGCCTCACCCCTCTGGCTCCACGATTTCCATGATTTCCCAATGTTCCCTGCTGATGCGATGCACCGCGAGGAACATCTTACCATCCTTCTTACTGCGAAGAAGAGCCACCCCATGACATCCCTCATCTCTCTTAACGTGCATATACATGATATGCCACAGGCGTGTTTCGGCGGTGAAGTCGTGATTTCCATGGTGTTTTTCAAACAAGTAAATGGTTTTCTTTATACTGCTCCTTACATCCCTCACTTTGTATCCCCCTTGTCATACAACTCATTTCTTTCCCACTGCCTCTTCAATCTTTCAGCGTTCTTAATGATTTCCTCGCATTGGCGCTCCCATTCCTCGTCGTATTCGTCGTAGTATTCCTCCTCATCTTCGTATTCCTCGTCCTCCTCCTCGCTTTCCTCCTCTTCCTCCTCATCGCCGAATTTAAAAACGCTGTATCTCGTAGTTACGGAGGCAAAATGTTTGCTGATTTTATCTGCGTCGCTTTCCTCCATGAAAGCCCTGCATATCAGGGAGAGTGCTTTAAAGAACCCCGCGAAGAACATACCGTTCCCGTTCTCGCACATTTCCCGATAATACTCCATGTCGCTGTTTATTTTTTCCAGTTCTTCGTAGTCGTTCAGACTGGATGCCACGAGATATGCGTAGTAGGGCAGGACGTGTTCTTTTATATCTGATTTGAGTTCCGCTATCTTATTTGGCAGATATATGTATGGTCTTTCCAGCAACTTTCCGTGCTTAGCGAACATCTTTGGCCATAACTCCTCGGCAGGCTCGCTCCTGTATTGTATTTTGTCCAGCCGACGCACCACATCCTTCCCACAGCACGGACACTTAACCATATGCATCACATCCAAACCATTCCCCTGCTATATTTTCACCGAATTATGGTATATCAAATTTTTACAGAAGTTTCTGGGCAAGATTTATATACATTTATCAGAGAGGAAGAAAAACGTTTTAAACCCCCGCGGCAATCGTCGCGCATGGCCGGAATAATAAACCCGTGGGCGTCGCACCAGTACAAGGACTACGCGAAGCTCCGCGACGAGTTTGGCATAGAGGAGTTTTCCTTTGACCTCCCGGACGCGCCGCCCATATTCAGGAGGGGCGTGATATTCGGGCATAGGGGCTTTAACAGGGTTTACCGCGCCATCCTGAACCGCGAGAGGTTCTCGGTGCTCACGGGGCTCATGCCCTCGGGTAGAATGCATTTAGGCCACAAGATGGTGATAGACCAGGTGCTGTACTACCAGAAAATGGGCGGGGACATAACGATAGCGGTTGCTGACATAGAGGCGTACGGCGCGAGGAACGTTCCGCTGGACGCGGCGAAGGATCTTGCCCTCAGGGAATACGTGAGGAACTACATCGCCCTCGGTCTGGACCCCGGGCGGGCGAGGGTCTACTTCCAGAGCCGGAGGAAGGCCGTGACGGACCTCGCCTACATACTGGGGAAGAGGACAAACCTCTCCGAGGTGCTGGGCATATACGGGTTTGAGCCCTCGGTGAACATGGCGCATTTATTTGCGCCCCTCGTGCAGATAGGGGACATACTCCACGTGCAGCTGGACGAGTACGGCGGGATGAGGCCCACCGTGGTCCCGGTCGGCGTGGACCAGGACCCCCACATACGCCTCACGAGGGAGGTGGCCAGGAGGGCCCGGACCTACAGCGTGAAGAAGACCGAGGAGGGCGTGGGCGTATTCGTGAAGTCCGGCGATGCGGAGGCGCTGCTGGTCCGCGCGAGGAGGCATCTGGAAGGGAGATTCAGCGAATTTGATATTAACATTCCATACGGGGCCCTCTACGTGAAGGATGCCTCTTCACTGGAGGAGGTGGAGGAGATAATCCTCAGGGCGGATAGGGAGGAGAATCCTTACGCATTTTACCTCCCCGCCTCCACGTACCACCGCTTCATGACGGGGCTCACCGGCGGGAAGATGTCCTCCTCGGATGAGAACAGCGCCATTTTCCTCAGCGATTCCCCGGAAATGGCGCGGAAGAAGGTCATGCGCGCCCTGACGGGTGGAGGCCAGACCGTGCAGGAGCACAGGGAGAAGGGGGGCAATCCCGACGTGTGCGCCGTCTACGAGCTCTACGTGTACCACCTGGAGAGGGACGACGAACGGCTCAGGGAGATATACGATTCATGCCGGAGAGGTGAGCGGCTCTGCGGGGGCTGCAAGAAGGAGGCGGCGAACCTTCTGGAATCGCTGCTCCGGGATATCCAGGAAAAGGCCGCGGCGGTGGACGACGCGGTGATGAGGGAGTTCGTGGAGATGTGAGGGTACTCATAAAGGCGCTTTTCGTTTCAGGCGGATGTGAGCGATTACGGCGGTGCTCATCACCCCACCGGACACGATGAACACATAGGTTGCGAATGCACTCCTTTCATGAACGTGTGGGACCACACGTATGGATGCGAGGTAGTACCCGCTCACAAGGTATTTTTCCCACGGGTGCGGGGATTCACTGGGGACGTAACTCCCGCCCCTGAGGTATATATTCCCATCTCCGTCAATTGCCTCTATGAACGCGATGGAGAACATCTGTGATCTGTTGAGCACCGGCATGGCCTTCCACAGTACCTCCCCGTCCTGATTCAGGCAGTAGATGTAGGGATATGCGCCAATTCTTATGGCCTCCTGAAACCATACGCTCCATGGTGGTCCATACTCTATATCAAATGTGTACCCCAGGTACATTTTCCCCTCTGCATCGAATATGGGTGGCTGTAGAAACGGCGCCCCCTCTGAAAACGCCGCGAAGGGGACGGTAAACTTCCATTTTATGTTCCCGTCCATATCAATGGCGTAGAGTGTATCTTTCGTGGTGAAATATATCGTATTGTTGTATATCTGCAGATTGCAACCCCACAGACCGTAACCCTCGCCCAGACCCTTTTTCCAGAGTACATTCCCATGGAGGTCCGTGCAGGTTAGGTTTGCGTAGATGAGATTTTCAGATAATCCGAACATCCTGTTGCCGTATATCTCCATCACCATAAAATTCTCTATATTCCTCACGGGCTCCCCCGTCTCCGCGTCCAGCACCAGCGTGGAAATGCCTGAAAGGTTTTCTCCACCTATGTAGAGAGATCCATCATGGATGGCCATCCACACCCCATTTAGTTCGTCCGCACTGTAATTCCAGATCAGGGTGCCGTTGGCCACGTCAAGACATGCAACGTAGGTTATCAGTGCACACGTTATCTTGAAATAAACATGCCCACCACTCTCCACCACGTTCTTTGCGTAGTGATACCTTATCTCCGGGGAATAGGAGTCATAGGACGTAAAAAAAGGCTTGAATTTCCAAGCAACTTCACCGTTTTCTATACGGATAAACCATAATTCCCCTGCCCAGTATACCCCTGTCCAGTGTGCACCCCTGACTATCGCATATGTGCTGTTTTCAAGGCAATACAATTCCATCACCCTCTCAGTGATGTTGTCATATTCATCCACGAGGGTGTAAACACGCTCTATATTTCCGGTACTCTTATTTAAGGTGGCAAGTCGGCCGGATATAGAATACATCACATCCCTGTACGGGTCGTATACGAGATAGCCCACATCATGCTCCTTCTGCAGGTCAATCTTCCAGTTGATCTCAGCACTCAACCCTGCGCTCTGATCTCCCGGGATGAGTAAAGGGGACAAAAGGATGAAAATTATTACAATCCAGAGATGCATTTTCAAAGGCTCACCTCCTAAACCTCAGCAACATCGTCGCTTACCCGCACCGCCGGTTGGTTAGGGTGTGGGGTCATGCGACCTATGGCTGGGACGCTCGCAGGCGCGCGGGGGAGAAGAAGAACGGTCAGGGCACACAGCACCTCCAGACGCATCTCACCACCTGATAGGAATGTATGATTTTTATGATATTTAAACCCACCTCGCATATGGCCCTCTCCATAAGAACCGCACCCTTTTTATACCCCCTCCACCTGTTTCATACCATGGAATTCCCGGAGGAGGTCATAGCGGTAACGAAGAGGGGGAAGAGGGAAGTGCGGAGTTTCATTGACCGCGGTACCTTCGTGAGGTACGCCTATCTGGACCCCGAGACGGGCGAGCGGAAGGAGAAGAAGTACAAGCTCGTCCTGAAGAGGGAGGACGGCACCGTGGAGGAGTACTTCGTCATCCCCACTGGAAAGAACAGGTTCCTCATGCTGCGGGGCGAGGGGAAGGGGCCCCGGAAGATCATGACCCCCGACGGCCCCGTGGAGCTGTACGACATGCTCTAAAACGGCGATTGCCGTTGGGGAACTACGGTAAGAGTTAAATAGCGCAGGGGCGATTTCCCGCGCGGTGTTCGGCATGGTGGGCATAGTCACCTACGGGAGTTACATCCCGAAGTACAGGATAAGGACGGAGGAAATCGCCCGCGTGTGGGGCGACAACCCAGAGCGCGTCAAAAAAGGGCTCCGGCTGATAAGCAAGAGCGTCCCCGCGCCAGACGAGGACACGGCCACCATAGCGGTGGAGGCCGCCAGAAACGCCCTCCGCCGCAGGAGGATAGATCCGCAGGAGATAGGCGCGATTTTCGTCGGCTCCGAGAGCCATCCCTACGCGGTGAAGCCCACCGCCACGATCGTGGCGGAGGCCATAGGTGCCACGCCCTTCCTCACCGCCGCGGACCTCGAGTTCGCGTGCAAGGCGGGCACCGCGGGAATGCAGGCCGTCTACGGGATGGTGAAGGCGGGGATGATAAAGTACGGCGTGGCCATAGGCGCTGACACTTCCCAGGGCGCGCCTGGAGACGCGCTGGAGTACTCCGCCTCCGCCGGCGGCACCGCCTTCGTTATAGGGAAGGAGAACGTGATAGCGGAGATAAATCACACCCTGTCCGTCACCACCGACACCCCCGACTTCTGGCGCAGGGAGGGTCAGATGTATCCGCGCCACGGGGGACGATTCACGGGCGAGCCCGCGTATTTTTATCACGTGCTCACCGCCGCCAGGAAGATGATGGAGGTCATGGGCACGGAGCCGAAGGATTACAGGTGGGCGGTGTTCCACCAGCCCAACGGCAAGTTTCCGCTGGCCGCCGCGAAGCGCCTCGGCTTCACGGAGGAGCAGGTGAAGAAGGGACTTGTCACCCCCTACATAGGGAACACATACTCCGGCTCAATGGTCACGGGCCTCTCCGCGGTGCTGGATCACGCGGAGCCGGGCGATAGAATTCTCGCGGTCTCCTTCGGCAGCGGCGCCGGGAGCGATGCGTTTGACATCACCGTCACGGACGAAATGGCCAACTACGACAGAAACGCCGCTCCGGGCGTCTGGGACCAGATAGAGAGGGGAGAGTTCATAGACTACGCCCTGTACGTGAAGTTCAGGAAGATGCTCAGGATGGGAGGTGATCCCATTGCGTGATGTCGCCATAATCGGTATAGGTCAGACGAAGTACGGGGAGCACTGGAAGCGCTCCCTGAGGGACCTCGCCGTTGAGGCCGGCCTGAAGGCCGTTGAGGACGCGAACATATATGCGAAGGAGATAGACGCCATCTTCGGCGGCAACATGGCGGCCGGCACGGTCATAGGACAGGACCACCTTGCCACGATAATAGCGGACTTCGCAGGGCTCGCGGAGCACAACGTCCCGGCGGTGAAGGTGGAGGCCGCATGCGGCTCCGGTGGGGCGGCGCTTCACATGGGCTTCATGGCCGTCGCCTCCGGCCTCTACGACATGGTTCTGGTCGGCGGCGTTGAGAAGATGACGGACGTGCCGGGGGAGCACATGACGGACGCGCTCGCGAGCGCCGCGGACCGCGAGTGGGAAGTCACATTCGGCGCCACGTTCCCCTCGCTGGGCGCCATGATGGCGCGCCGGCACATGTACGAGTACGGCACCACGAGGGAGCAGCTCGCGATGTTCCCGGTGGTGGCCCACGAGAACGCGAGTAAAAATCCGATGGCGCAGCTGAGGAACCGCATCACGGTTGAGAAGGTTCTTAACGCTCCCGTTATAGCGGACCCCCTCACGCTGCTGGACTGCTCGCCGATCACCGACGGAGCGGCGGCCGTTGTGCTCGCCCCCATGGAAGTGGCCAGAAAGTACACGGACACGCCGGTGAAGATATCCGCGAGCGTGGCCACGACGGATTACATATCCATCCACTCCCGCCCGTCCATCACGACCGTGAAGGCGAACGTGGAGGCGGGCAGGAAGGCCTACAGGATGGCCGGCGTTGGTCCGGGGGACATTGACTTCGTTGAACTGCACGACGCCTTCTCCATAATTTCTCTCATAGCCCTGGAGGACCTCGGCTTCGTGGAGAAAGGCCAGGGCGGCAAATTCGCCGAGGAGGGCCAGATAGCCCTCGGGGGGAAACTCCCGGTCAACCCCTCGGGCGGGCTGAAGGCGAAGGGCCATCCGGTCGGAGCCACGGGCGTGGGGCAGGTTGTGGAGACCGTCATACAGCTGAGAGGCGAGGCGGGCGAGAGGCAGGTGGACGGCGCGAAGAGGGCCCTCACGCACAACGTGGGCGGGACGGCCTCTTCCGTCTTCGTGCACATACTGGAGGTGGTGTGAATGGTGGTTCCGCGCGTGTGGAGGGAGAGGGTCGCCAGGTACAGAATGGTCGGCAAAAAGTGCCCCGCATGCGGCAAGGTGTACTTCCCTCCGAGGGACGTGTGCCCCACGTGCCACCGCGAGTCCTACGGGAAGATGGAGGACGTGGAGCTGTCGGGCCGCGGGAAGGTCTACTCCTACACAGTGGTCTATCAAAATGTGCTGGGCTACGAACTGCAGAAGCCGTACATAATGGCCATAGTGGAGATGGAGGAGGGCCCCCGCGTCACCGGGCAGATAGTGGACTGCAGGCCGGAGGACGTGGAAATCGGCATGCCCGTGAGGGCCGTCTTCCGGCGTCTCGGCGAGGAGGGGAAGGACGGCGTGATCGTCTACGGCTACAAGTTCGTGCCCGACCTCTGATTCTTCTTTTTTATCTCTTGACGGTGTAGTGGTCTATGAAGGGACTGGGCTTGCCCTTTCTGGGCCTGACGTTCCTGATGGTGAGGAATATCATGAGGGAGGCCACGATCGGCGCTATGGACAGGAGGAACAGGTGCTGGAACTGTGCCCCCACGAAGAGTAGCAGCGTGGCCGCCACGAGGGGTGCCACAGTCCACCCAAGGAATATGGCCATGTAGGTCAGCCCGAGATACGTGGCCAGTTTGCCCTCCGGCGCTATCTCCGTGGTGTAGGCGTTAACCGAGTTGAAGAAACTCGCCCACTTTACACCGGAGATGAACTGCGCTGCGGAGAGAAACAGGATGTCGTTGTACGTGTAGAGCATCCACGCGTACACTATGTAAAGCACGAGGCTGAACACTATGACGGGCTTCTTTCCGACCCTGTCGGAGATGTGCCCCATAATCGGCAGGAAGACCACGTAGGAGATCGCCTCCACCGCGTAAAGCAATCCGACGCTGTCCTTTGATATGGTGGAGAAGAAGAGGGGCAGGTATGTGGTTATGATGCCGGAGCCGATCATGGCAAAGAACGTCGCCCAGGCCATCACCACGATGTCCTCGCCCACCTTTATCCTCTTGAGAACCACGTTCCAGACGCTCCATATGGTGCCCCATATGGGACGGGGCGCGCCCACACCCTCAAAGGAGTACATCCTCCACGGCACGACCCTCCTCCTCCACCGCGGCGGCTCGTGGAGCGTGAAGCCCGCCATCGCGCCGGCAGCTATGAATATAATGGCGGCCAGGGTGAAGAGAATGGAAACGCTGTCCGTGAGCCCCACCACGACCTTGGCCATCAGGTTGCCAGAGAAGTACCCCACGCCGCAGATGATGTTGAAGACGGCGAAGGAGATGCCTGCCGGGCTGGTGGAGTACTCCGTTGAGAGCGAGTTGGATGCCGGCACGTCTGCGTTCTCCACGAGACCTTGGATTCCGCGGACCATGAGGAACAGCAGGGGCAGGGTTATCAGCCCGTAGGTCAGGTAGAACAGCGCGGGTCCCACGTTCCCTATCACTATGAAGAGCACCCTCTTCCCCATTCTGTCCGAGAGGTCGCCCCACCACGTCTGGGCGAGCGAGGACACGAGGTTGAAGACCGAGATGACGATGGCCACCATGAAGAGCGTGCCTCCGATCTCCCGAAGGTACACGGGCACGTAGGGGTAGGATATCCCCATGGCTAGGTTTGCCAGAAAGTAAACGACGTAGAGTCGCTCGAGGTCGCTGAGGGGGCGGGTCTTCAGCACGTTCAGGTATAGCGGATATCACAGCATAAACTTTATTAATCGCCCCGGGCGGCCCTCCTTTTCCACCTTCCGTACTTGTATTCTATGGCGCATGCGCCCTCCACCGAGACCATGCACGGGCCGACGGGTTTTTCAGGGGTGCACACCTTTCCGAAGAGGGGGCACTCCCACGAGTGCATCTCGCCCCTTATGACCTCGCCGCACCTGCAGCCCGGCGGGTCGGGGAACTCCCTCCCCTCCAGCTCGGCGAGCCAGTCCTCGTACCGCTTCTCCGCATCGTGGTCTTCAAAGGCGCGCCTTATCCCCATGCCGCTTCCGGGTATCACTGGGAAGCCGCGCCATTCAACGTCCCTCGGCTCAAAAACCTCCCGCATGGCCTCCTGCGCCTTTATGTTCCCTTCCGGTCTGACCACGCGCGAGTACTCAATCTCAACCTCCGCGCGTCCTTCCCTCACCTGCCGCATGAGCATCAGTATGCCCATCAGGAGGTCAAGGGGTTCAAAGCCCGCTATCACCGCCGGCATGTGGAACTCCTCCGCCACGAAGAGCCACGGGCCTATGCCCGTGATGGTGGATACGTGACCCGGCAGAACCATGCCGCTGAGCATGACCTTCCCCAGTTCCGCGACCCCCCTCACCGCTGGGGGCGTATAGCGGTGGATGCAGAGCACCGAGAAGTTGTCGGGCGGGTCGCTGAGCAGCACCGCGGCGGTCGCCGGGGCAGTGGTCTCAAACCCCACGCCGAAGAACACGACGTCTTTCTCGGGATTCTCCCTCGCCATGCGGAGGGCGTCGTCAGCCGAGTAAACAACACGCACATCCCCGCCCTCCGCCCTCACGTCCTGAAGCGAGCCGTCCACGCCAGGTGCGCGGAGCATATCGCCGTAGAGCGCGATGGTCGCACCCTTCCTCGCGAGGTGCTTTGCCATCTCTATTTCCCTCGTGGTGGTGACGCATACGGGGCACCCCGGTCCCTCCCTAACGTCTATGCCTATCCCCATAAGCATATCGTCCAGCCCGAAGCGCACGAGAGTGTCCTGATGCGTCCCGCAGACGTGCATGAAGATGAGGTTCTCGCCTATCTTCCCCTTCAGAGACCTTATCTCATCGCGGATTTTCCTCGCCACGCGCGGGTCTCTGTAGTCCATGGTGATGGCAGAGTTTTCTTATATAAAAAGGGATGCCCCGATTTCAGTTATGGTTGAAGAGGTCACGCGCTCAGGTCGTCAACCTCCTCCCCGTGCTTTTTAAGGTATCGGGTCAGCAGGAAAGGCGTCATTATGGTCGTGGCTATGCTCGTAATCACCAGGAGCGAGAATACAGTGCGGTTTATCAGCCCCATCTCGTAGCCCACGGTGGCTATGACGACCTCCATTATGCCGCGGGAGTTGAGGGCTATGCCCGTGGCCCACGCCGATTTTCTGCCCACGTTTGCCAGGCGCGCCCCTATGTAGGCACCTCCTGCTTTCCCCACGAAGGCCACGACTATGAAGATGCATGCCAGTCCCCACATCCACGGCGTCATCTCTGAGAGGGGGACGAAGTGCGTCCCCGTGTAGACGAAGAATATGGGGGCGAAGAACCCGAAGGTTATGGCGGACATGGACGTGTGAATCTTCCTGTAAACCCTCTCGCCTATGACCCTCTCGCCTATGAGCACCCCGGAGTAGAATGCCCCTATGATGTAGGATATCCCCATGGCCTCGCCCAGCATGGCGAGGAGCAGGCCGGCCAGCAGAACGACTGTGAACTCCGCCTCCCTGCTGTGGAACTTGCGTATGTAATGCTTTATGTAATTTGTCGGGTACTCGTTCTTCCACCTCAGGGCCCTGTCTATGGCGAATATTATGCAGAGGAAGATGGCTATCTTGATGAGAATGGTGGCCATCACCGCGGGGGTGATCTCCGCGCTCTCACTCACGGCGAGGGAGAAGACGATCGCGAGTATGAACATGCTGAAGAGGTCATCGTAGACGGCGGAGGTCACCACGAGTTGTCCGAAATCAGTTCTGTCCTTTCTCATATCGCCGAGGACGCGGAGCGTCACCGCTAAGGCGGTGAGGGAAAACCCTGCGCCTATGAATATACCCGTCTGGACTGAGTACCCCAGCAGGAGCGCCATGTAGATGCCCGAGAAGAACGCCAGGTTGTTGCCCATGAAGGATATGGGGAACGCACGGACGGAGAACTTCTTTATGTGCGCCATGGAGAACTCCAGTCCCGCGGCGAAGACGATGAAGAATATGCCGAGGTCCGCAAGTGTCTTCAGCCCGAAGGTGTCCGGGCTTATCCAGCCCAGAACCGCAGGCCCCAGTATTATGCCCACGAGCAGTTCGCCTATAACGGCCGGCTGGCCTTTCCTCTCGCACCACTCGCCGAAGGCGCGGGAGAGGACGAGAATCAGTATGATCTCCACTATGATCTCCATGGGGCCTGTCCCGCACTCCCATGTGTGTGAAAGGTTAAAATGTTTTCAGGTGAGCAAAAATCCATATCACCCTCCTCCGATACGGGTGGCGGTGAATGGCATGTTCCGGGCCACGAAGAGGGCGAAGGAGATTGAGTACGCGATTCGCGATGTGGTCGTACCCGCGAGGGAACTGGAGAGGCGCGGGATTGAGGTCCTAAAACTAAACATAGGCGACCCGATAAAGTACGACTGGGAGACGCCGGAGCACGTGAGGGAGGCAGCCGCCGGAGCAGTAATGGAGAGCAGGTCGGAGTACTCACCCTCGGAGGGACTGCCGGAGTTGAGGGAGGAGATAGCGGCGAAGCACCGCCGCCAGGGGGTGGACGTGGACGCGGAGAACGTCGTCGTGACCACGGGCGTCACCGAGGCCCTCATGCTCATATTCGGGGCGGCGCTG
>MTNG01000001.1 GCA_002011395.1 Candidatus Aciduliprofundum sp. JdFR-45 | reverse complement strand
TAGTACTGCCCGTCGGGGACGGTTGTGGTGTCCCACGGATAGCTACCCGTGTTGCTCGTACCCGTGACGATGGGAGTCCACGTCGCGTTGTCCGTGCTGTAATATATATCTATCGTGAGAGATGTGCCATCTTCTATATCGCTGGCCGTCCACTGTATGTTTATGGTGCCTGAGACAACATCGCCTGCAAGCGGATACGTTATGTCAACGGTTGGCGGTGTGTTGTGCACAACATTCAGCCATGCGTGTTCGTAGTACTCCGACCAGTCCTGACCGTCGTAGGCACGGACCATGATGTGGTGCAGTCCCTCAGGCACGAGCGAGGTGTCCCAGTTGAACCACCAGGTGCCGTCGGGGGCCAGATTAACGGAAGTGGTATCCCACCAGTCACGGTCTATGCATATCTCCACTCTGTAAACCGTGGTGTCATAGGGTGGGGCACTATCGGGGTCGGATATTGTTCCGGATATGTTCACTATGCCATATACGGTGGTTGTGTTTATGTTGGGGATATCCAGAGTGCTGTATATCTTCGTTCCGTTAACGGGCGACGTCATCTCTATGACGGGCTCCTCATTGGGATAGTCCGTAGAGGCGAGCATGGCCTTAACAAAGTCGTCCCAGTTGGTTTCTATTGTTATCCTAGATAGATCATAGTCGGTTCTGTAACTTGCACCGTTCTCCACATAAGCCTTTATGCCGTACTCCCCGAGGTTCTGGTTATGCATCATAATCACGCCCGCGCCGTCGGCATCGGGGTCAGAGATATTTATGAGTCGGCCAGCGCTGTTGTATATCTCGGCATCGGTTGAAGCCGGTATCTGGGACTGTATCTGATAGCAGAAATCAACCATATCCCTGTCGAAGTCGTATCCCACGGTGGCCTGCCAGGTTGCAGCGTTGTCCCTTGCCGTTGTTATCTGCGTGTTCAAAGTCCCTGCCTGGTGCATAAGTTTCTGGCCAAAGGCATTTAAAGCCTCTATCATGTAATAGTGGTAAAGTGTGTTATTTATTGCAGAGAGTGTGGTGTATGCTCCTGATGTGCCATAGTAAAGATAGTATTCATCGCATATGGCTAATGCGAATGCTTCTGGGGATATTGAAGGATTATTATTTATGTGTGGCATAACATTCTGGTATTCAAAACCATCTCCGCCTATGGAATCCTCTGAGGAGACTGTGTAATTTGTGAAGAGCATCTGGTTATAATTTACCCCGTTTTCAGCCATTAGACATTCGTCATGACTTATCACGTCAATCCAGTCTCCGGTGTCTCTATGAACGGTCTCAAGCGCTGTCACCAGATCCGCAAGGTCTATGTTTGTTCCATCGGTGTCATCCCAGCATTCTCCGTAAAGCGAACCACCGTGGTTCCACATGTCCAGCCAATACTTGTCTGCCGGGTAGTTGGCCATGCACCATTCTATGAAGTTTATGAGCAGGTTCACATCGCCCATATCCAGTTCATTGGTCGCTGGCCACCACGTTGGGAGCCCTGTGGTTACCTGCGATATAGCACTGCCGTCAGCTCCCACATAAAGGGCACTATCCCCGCTCACAGAATCGTCTTTTATTATTATAACGGCAACCCCCGGAACCGTCCCTGCAGTCTGGAATTCTGAGAGGTCAGCGTCTCCATAGGTGTCAAGATTGTTGTCTCCATCCAGATAACACATAACCGTCCACTGATACAGAGCCTTGGTCTGAGTTTGTTCTGTTTCTATGTTCTCCTGCATCGGTGGTGCGAAGACCACGCTTAGAGTTCCCAGCACTATCAGAAGCCCTATTGCCACATAAATCGCACGTTTACCGCCGATCATCCTTTCGCCTCCCATTATGCGCTCAAGATTCCCTATGAATATATTTTTTAAAAAGATTTTGTTCACATTCTGGATAAAAATGTATAACCAGGTACATAAAAAGGCAATCCATCCGGGGCGACAGAAGGTTTTTAATAACACCATTTCAATCGCTCATAATATGGAGAGAAAAACCCTGATCGCGCTGTGCCTTGTGTTCGCACTACTCGCCGTACTGTTAACATATTTGCTGACCCAGGTAGGCGGTGGCACACACCATCCCTGGGGCGAGGTCTTGAAGTTGACGAACAGCGAGGATGTGGCAACGTCGCCATCTCTCGTTGAGTACGATAATGTGATGTATCTTTTCTACGCTGACCGAGGGGTGGCCCAGCCGGTTCGCCTCGCATTCATGCGCGGTGGTTTCTACGAGTGGTCAGAACCCGTTTACCTCACAAACGACACCTATCTGCCCACGGACATCCACGCTGTTGTTTTCGGCGGCGAGATATACGTATTCTGGGAGGACTCCCGAACCCCTCTCCCCATAATATATTCCATGCACGGTGATGGTAAAACGTGGTCCGAACCCGTGAAGATAGACGAGGGACGATACCCCTGCCCTCTGGCGCTGGGCGATAGGCTCTACGTAGCCTACTCCGGGACAACCGGCAGAGGTCTGAAGGTTGCGGTTCTTGATGGAGGCGGATGGAGATTGCACACGCTCTCAGAGCAGGGCCGTTCTCCACGCCTCGTTGCAGTTGGAACATCCGCCTATGTCGTCTGGAGCGACGGTGGCGTTATAAAGGCGTCCCGCTTGGCCTCCACCGTCGCGCTGACCGAAATAGTGGACATAGCCGAGGTCGGCACGGACATAGTGCGCATCCCGGTGGCCCCTGCGGACGATGGATTCTATGTGGCGTGGTCACAGTACGTGGCGGAGAACAACTATGAGGTCTACATCACTCGTGTCTCCACATCCTCCGGCACACCGGCACCCTCCACCGCGGAGAGGGTATCGCACGCGGAAGGACTATCCACTGACCCCACCATAGCGTGGCGAAACGGAGTTCTTTACGTCGCATGGGCGGATAAACGCACAGGGACGTATCAGGTAATGCTCCGTATAAAGAAAGACAACGCGTGGAGTGAGGAGTTAACCGTGTCCGGCGGAGATGTTGAGTGCACCTCCCCGCACATATTCAACCTTTCATCCGGTCCATATCTCATATGGGAGAGACACGAAAAAACCTTCAATCTGTGGGGGGCCGAGTTGAAGGAGGGATAAAGAAAATTATTTATTGCCCCAAGCCCCTTCTTTCCCGGGATAGCCATGGCGGTGAAGGTCAAGACGGGCATATACGGGCTGAATGCTCTGACCAATGGAGGGTTCAACGCTCACTCGGTCACTGTTGTCATAGGCCCGGCGGGAGCGGGGAAAACGACGTTCGCGACGCAGTTTCTGAGAAGAGGGCTTGAAATTGGGCAGGAAGCTATCTTTGTGAGTTTGGATGAGAACAAGGAGCAGATCATAAGGGACGCCGTGGAGATGGGCTGGGAGGACATACTGGATTATCTGAAGAACGACATGCTGGTGTTCATAGACGCCAGCGGAAGGGAGTTCGCGGAGTTCATAAGGAAAGAGCTGCCCGGCTTTGTGGAGAAGTGGAAGGGAGCCGACGCCAGGATAGCCATAGATCCCCTGACACCCGTTATCTGGAGCACCCCGGAGAGGTACAGGCAGAGGGAGCTCATAGGGTACCTATTCAGGCAATTGAAGAAACTGGGAACGGTCGTCGTGACCCTGGAGGAGCACGGACCCCCGGACCTCTCCTCGCCGGAACTTGTGATTCCCATATACCTCGCGGACAACGTCATACATTTGAGGTACAGGCCCGAGGACCCGAACACCCAGAGAAAGCTCAAGGTGGTGAAGACCAGGAGCAGCAAGCACAGCGAGTTGACGCACGAGTACCGGATAGTGAGGGGGATAGGCATCGTTGTCATGAGGCACGGCTACACGCCCCGCCAGACGAGAGAGGTTTCACACCGCCTGAAGAGGGAGTTGCTGAGGAGAATTGAGGGCTTCCCTCCGGTGGTCAGGGAGCAGATAGCGAAGGCGCTGGACCTCATCACGGACGATGACCTTGAGGGCGTGGAACTGGACGAACTCGTGGACAGCATCTTTGAGGAGTATCTATGAGGAGGATCACGGAGGAGCTGAAGAGAGCTCTTGCGGCCCCCGGGGGTGAGGGCCCACATCCCCTCTCGCACCCCGTGAGGAGGGAGGTGCTCTACCACTTCAGCGGGAATCCGTGTTCCACGGCCTCGCGGATAGCGCGCCTGGTGGGGGTTAGCACACGCACATCGCAGTGGCACGCTGCAAAGCTGATGACCCTCAACCTCCTTGAGAAATATGTGCGCGGGGAAAGGGAAAGGTATTACGTCCCGGGGAGCATATTGGTGGAGGATATCCCGCTCTTTGAGGCCCTTCAGATGAGGGGTGTTCGCAGGGCCATCTCACTGCTTTACAGGTACGAGACGCTTCTGTCCTCCGACCTGGCCGGGATGAGGGGCAGGTCCAGCGTTTACAGGGGAATTGGAACGCTGATGAACCTTGGTTTTGTCAGCGCCACGTCGTCCGGGAGGACCACCGGCTACTGGCTCTCTGAGGCGTACTTCGTAAAGAGGGAGAGGTACCGCGAGAGGGTGGGCGACGTGGCCGCTGGCTTTCTGGATCTCCTCTCCGCCACGGGGCTAAACGTGGTATCATCGGAGATCATAGGGAATGAACTCATAGCCGTGGTGGAGAGGGCAACGCGGTTCAGCGTTAACCTCGTGGTGAACCCGCTGGAGAGAATTCTGGAGGAGTTGCGCTATGAAGGGAGTGGAAGCGCTGAAGAGGATGGCGGCTGAGAGGGCCGTGGATTACGTGAGGGATGGCATGGTGGTCGGGCTGGGAACGGGCAGCACGGTCTATTACGCCCTGCTGAAACTCGGCGAGAGAGTTCGGGAGGGTCTGGACATAGTCGGCATACCGACCTCGCGCAGGACGGAGGAAATCGCGAGGCAGCGGGGGATAAAACTGGGCGACATAAACGATTATCCGGAGATTGACCTGACGATAGACGGCGCCGACGAGGTTGATTCAAACTTAAACCTCATCAAGGGTGGCGGCGGCGCGCTTCTGCGTGAGAAAATAGTCGCGCACGCCACATCCTTTGAGATAATAATCGTGGACGAGAGAAAACTCAGCGAGGTTCTCGGCTCCTTTCCGCTACCGGTGGAAATAGTCCCCTACGGATGGAGAAGGACAATGAAAGTGCTTGCCTCGCACGGATGCACGCCCTCGCTCAGGATGAACGGTGGCTCACCCTACCTGACAGACAACGGGAATTACATAGTGGACTGCGCATTCGGGAGAATAGAGGACCCCGCGGGACTGGAGGAGAAACTTCTCAGAGTACCGGGCGTCGTTGAAGTGGGGCTCTTCGTTGGCATGTGCGACCTTCTAATAATAGGAAAAGATGGGGGAGTGGAGGAGGTCAGGCGCTCATAGGAGTTTTTCGAGCGCCTTTATCCTCTTCTCTATATCCTTTATCTTCTGTCTCTGGTCCTCTATGAGTTCCTGCACGATCTCCGAGAAAGGCCTCGCGAGGCGATATCCATGCACAGGCCTTCCTTTGCCCTCTTTCTTGATATCTCTCTTCACAACCCATCCCTTCTTGCGGAGCCACTGCATGGCTATGGATACCTCTGGTTGTCTGAGACCGGTGTGCTTCTCTATCTCCCTGCTCACCGTCTCGTCCTTGTCCTTTATGAACGCCAGGACCTTGGCCACACTTCTCGGCAGACCGCACTCCATCAGGAGTCCAACGACCTTTGCGTTCTCGGATACGCGCGCCACATCTATCACCTGGCCTTATATTAAATATCAAGTATATAAGGTTTTTCTTTTCGCAATTTGTTAACAAAATTGTGGGCAAACAAAACGCGTTCAGAGCGGCATCTGTATTAAACGAAGCGCGGATGCTGGCACCCGAACGGAACCTTTATATACTATTCCATATAGTGAATTCAAACTCCCCGAACGGGGAGGATAGGTGATGTTATGAGCAGGAAGTTCATGGAGCATTATGTCACTGAGTGTCCAGAGTGCGGTTCAGCCCACCTGACAATGGATTATGAGCGCGGTGAGTTGATCTGTGAGGACTGCGGTTGTGTGATTGAGGAAACCTTCATAGACCAGGGGCCTGAGTGGAGGGCCTTTGATTCTGAGCAGGACGAGAAGAAGGCGAGGACTGGAGGCCCCCTGACGTATCTCAGCCATGATAAGGGCCTCGCGACGGAGATTTCGTGGTCCAACAAGGATTTCTACGGCAAGAGGATACCCCACAGGAACAGGGCGCAGATATACCGCGTGAGGAAATGGCACCAGCGCATAAGGGTGAGCAACGCGGCAGAGCGAAATCTCTCGGTGGCGCTTCAGGAACTCAACAACATAGCGGGAAAGATGGGCCTTCCGCGCGATGTGAAGGAGACGGCTGCCATAATATACAGGAAGGCGGTGGACAAGAACCTCATCAGGGGAAGGAGCATAGAGAGCATAGTCGCCGCCTCCATCTACGCGGCATGCCGCAGGGCGGGGATGCCGCGGACGCTGGCGGAGGTCTCCAAGGCGAGTGACGTGTCCAAGAAGAAGATAGGGAGGGCCTACAGGCACATCACCAAGGCGCTCAAACTGAATCTCAATCCGACCACCCCCTCCTCCTACATCCATCAGTTCTGCAGAAAACTGGACCTGGACAGGCGTGTGGCCCTCAAGGCGGAGGAGATCGTGGAGAAGGCCATGGAGATGAGGATCACGTCCGGCAAGGGCCCCACGGGCGTGGCCGCTGCCGCCATATACATAGCGGCGACCATGATGAATCAGCCCAGGACCCAGAAGGAAATAGCGGAGGTCGCCGGCGTCACGGAGGTCACCATACGGAACAGGTACAAGGAGATATCCAAGGCGCTGGAACTGGAGTGATACCTCATGAAGGTCTACGTCGTGGACAACGGCGGCCAGTGGACACACAGAGAGTGGCGGGTTCTCCGGTATCTCGGCGTTGAGGCGGAGATAGTGCCCAACACGGTGCCCGCTGAGAACCTGAGGGACGCGGACGCCCTGGTTTTATCGGGAGGGGCACCCTCCATATCCTACGAGGTGCCCAAACTGGGACGGATAGGCGAGTATCTGGATACGCTGGACGTGCCCATCCTCGGCATATGCGTGGGGGCGCAGTACATGGCCCTCCACTACTCCGGTAAGGTCGGCCCCGCGGAGATGCCGGAGTANGGCAAGACGAAGATCATAGTGACGGATTACTCACCCCTGCTGGAGGGCCTTCCNANGGAGTTNGTCGCGTGGGAGTCGCACAACGATGAGATAAAGGATCCCGGCATCATGCGCAAATTCGCCGTTTCCGAGAACGGGATAATACAGGGCATCCAGCACCCCACGAAGCCCGTATTCGGCGTTCAGTTCCACCCCGAGGTGGAGCACACGGAGTACGGTGAGGAGATATTCAGGAATTTCCTCTCACTCGCCCGGAGATAACATTTTTAAATTCCCCTACCTTCCTCCCAGCATGGGCCCTCTGGAGAGGTACAGGAAACGGGCAGAGGAGGATATAGCGCGTGTTCTGCGCTCATGGGGAGTGGAGATAGATGTGTGCGTGGAGGAGGCGAGGCCCGGTTTTGGAGACCTGACGTTCAGGTGTTTCCCGCTGGCACGCGCGTTGAGAGACAGGCCCGACTCAATAGCGTATAGATTATGCGAGGAACTGCGCCCGGAGGGGTTCGAGAGGGTTGAAGCGGTGGGGGGGTACGTGAACTTCCATCTGAACAGGCGCGCCTTCACGGCCGATGTTCTCAGGGAAGCCCTGAACGAAACGCTCTTCTACTTTCCGCCGCGTGGAAGGAGGGTGGTTGTGGAGCACACGAGTGCCAATCCCACGGGCCCCCTGCATGTGGGTCGTGGTCGCAACCCTATTTTGGGCGACACCATCGCAAGGATGCTGAGGGCTGTTGGATACGACGTGGTGACGCACTACTACGTCAACGATATGGGAAAGCAGGCGGCGGTCTTGATGTGGGGAGTTGAGAGGTACGGTGTTGAGGCGAGCGGCAAGTGGGATCACGTTTACGTGGAGGCGTATCAGAGGGCCTACGAGGGCTACGATGAGGACGAGGTTGCGGAGCTGTTGAGAAAATACGAGGAGGGGGATGAAGAGGTATCGCGAAAGGTGAAGACCGTCCTGAGTAGGGTGCTTGAGGGCATAGGCGAGACGCTCGCATCCATCAACGTGCGCGTGGACAGGTACGTGTGGGAGAGCGACGTGGTGAGGAGCGAGTATATGCGCCGGGCGATGGAGGTTCTGGGGAAACTGGCTGAGGTGGACAACGGCGCCCTTTACGTTTCCTTGGACAAACTGGGTATACGCTCGGAGAAGGACAGGATTTACATCACGAGGAGCGACGGCACGACACTCTACCCCGCGAGGGATGTGGCCTATCACCTCATGAAGTCCGACGAGGGCGATGTGCTCATAGATGTCCTCGGCGAGGATCATAAACTGCACGGTGCCTTTATCAAAGCGGTGGTGGAGGGCGCCACGGATGTCATCGTTGAGCCGGTGTTCTACTCCTTCGTGCGTCTTCCGGAGGGGCGCATGAGCACAAGGAGGGGGGCTGTGGTATATCTGGATGACCTGATAGAGGAGGCCGTGGAGCGCGCCGCGGAGGAGGTGAGAAAGCGCAGGGGGGACATGGATCCAGATGAGCTGATGGAGATCGCGAGGAAGGTGGGTATATCTGCGGTGCGCTACAACGTCCTCAAGGTTCAGAACGAGAAGCCCATGGTCTTCAGGTGGGAGGAGGCGCTTAACTTTGAAGGCGATTCCGCCCCCTATGTGCAGTACACCTACGCAAGGGCATCCTCCATTCTTCGCAACTACGAGGGTGAGATCTCTACGGAGCCGCCGTCAGAGGTGCATCCCTCCGAGTGGGCCCTTGTAAAGGCGATGGCCAGTTATCGTTCCGTCGTTGAGGCGGCGGCGGAAAAGCGCTCACCCCATCTGGTGGCGCGATATGCGAGGGACATGGCGGATGCGTTCAACGCGTTTTACAGGGACTGCCCGGTGCTTCAGGCGGGCGGGCCAGCGAGGGCCTACAGGGTGGCAATAGTCACAGCGTACAGAAAAACCATGGAGAGAATCTTTGATATTATTGGAGTGGAAAAAACGGAAAAAATGTGAGGAGAGTGTCACTCCTCGGATTCGCCCTTGCCCTTCCTGAGCAGGCCTCTCTTCTTCTCAGGCTTTTCCTCCTTTTCCTTCTTCTTTGTCTTCTTACTGAACTGAGCCCTGGGCTTTGTTGAGCGTTTGTAGAAGTAGTAGACAACGCCGGCTATGGCGAGTATAATGACGATCACTATGGCTGCCCATTTCATGGGGTTCTCCTGCACCTTAACCGTCAGCGTCTTGTACACGTTGTCCGTGGCGTAGAGGTCCGCCGGCTCCTCATCGCACACGACCTTGAACACAAGTTTGTGCTCGCCGGGGTCAAGGGTTATGTTGAGCACATACTGCCTCTCCGTTCCGTTGGGGAGGTTGTAGAACGTCCAGTTGCCCTTCTCCTCGCCGTCCACCAGTAGCACTATGTGGAACTCCGTGGCAGGGGCGCGGCCGTTGTTGCTGACGTTCACCTTCACCTCCTTGGTCTCCCACTCCGTGAAGTTTCCGTCCCACTCAACGTTGGTGATCGTCAGGTCGGGCCTCAGAGGGGAGACGCGCACGGACATTTTCTTTGTCGCGGTGTTGCCGCTGTCGTCAGTCACGTTCACAACGACGTAGTAAAGGCCGTACTTTTCAAACTGTATGGTCACCATCGGGTCGCTTGGGGTGGAGTTCAGGAAGGTGTAGAGCGAGGTGTCCAGCGGATTTCCATCGGAGTCCTCAACGTACCAGTAATAGGTGGATATTTTACCGTCCTCTGGGTCCTCTGAGTCGCTGGCGTCAAATGTCAACGAACCGCCCTCGTCAACCTCGTACCTGGTTATCTCCCTTCCGCTCTCGTCTGTCACCTTGACGTTCACGGTGGGCGGGGTCGCGTCTCTAACGGTGACCGTGAAGTTTATCGTTATGCTGTTATCAACGAGGTCTGACAGGGTCACGGTGATGTATACCACATCGCCCCTAGTCGGCCTGTCAAAGGTGTACGTCGTCACGGGCTGGGTGCTCTTTTCGCTGCCGAAGGACCATTCCACAGTGTACTCCCCGCCCGGCGTTGTGCCGTCAAGCGTGTCCTTCGTCTCATCCGCCCTGTAGGTCACATCCTCGCTTTCATTTATTATGAGCGTATCCGGGACTCTGACCTCGCCGGACGCTGTTATGGGGGTCTGTGCGGTTCCATTAATGTCGTAATTGACGGTGTTGCCCTCAATGCTCAGGTTTAGAGTTAGCGTGGTGGCCGTTATGTTTATCACGGCGGAGGGTGCCGTTCCATCCGCGTACAGAGTGATGTTTGCATAGGCGACGCTTCCGCCGGCATCCGTGGCCGTGAGGTTGAGTGTGTGAACACCGGCCGCGAGGTTGTACGATACGTTGTACCCGCTCTTCTCAGCGCCGCCGTCCAGTTTCCATACATACGTCGTGTTGTAGGGGTCAAACACGTCCCTGACCACGTCCCTGACCATGTTGGATGCGTTTATGAACACATCCCTATCCGCAGGCACGATCACGGTGAAGTTATCGGTGGTTTCGTTTATCACGTAGTTTCTGGTGGTGTTGATGCCGTCCCAGTAGAGCGAGAGTGCGGATGAGGACAGCAGTATTTCGGGCGCTGCTTTCTTCTTCACCTCTATCTGAACGCTGCCCGAGAAATCGTGCACGAACACGGACGGGGCCCAGCCGTCAATCTCCGCGTTGGCCGGGTCATTCGCCCGCTGGTAATCGTCCGGTAGCACGAACTCGTAGGTGTAGTTTATCTTGGCGCCGGCCACGGTGTCCGCGGGGCCCATGAGCTCCAAGAAGAAATCGTCTCCAACAGATGCATCTGTCGTGTAGGTGGCAGTTATCGTGACGGTGAACCCATTGTAATCAATTGCCGGCACGGTGACCGTCACGCTATCAAGGGCGTATATGTCCCCTGCGACCTTCAGGAACTCCGTTGTGTAATAGGGTACCGAGTTCTCGTAATATTTCTGCAGGTCGGCAGCGGTGTAGCCGAGTTCCCTGATTTGGTAATAGAGCACACCCACATCATCGTAGGGTAGGCCTGGAAGTATGGTGGTGTTGTCCACCTCAATCGTCTCCGTGAGCGTCATGGCGGTGAAGTTGTCGGAGAACTCCATCCTGACGTTCACGGCGTGCTCTACCTCAGGAAGCGTTATCATATAATAGCCGGCACCGGCGGGGAACTCCACAATGTCGTAGCCGTCTGCCGTTATTACTGCTCTGTACTGGCTTATGTTCTCCACGTAGATGTCAAACAGCCCTGCCGGGAAAACGAAGGTTCTCCAGACATCTCCGGCAGATGTGAGCAGCGTCACCCTTGTGGTCGTCTGTATGTCATTCTCGTTCTCATCCACGACTATCCCGTAGAAGTGGTCGTAATTGGCGAGGTCTATGCTCACGTTGACAGAAGACGTGATGTCAAGCGTGGCGTAGTACTCCTTGTTGGTACCTCCTTGGTTCCACAGCACCTTGACCATAATGGAGTCTTCAGGCGCCGTTATGGTGACAGTCTCGTTCGTGATAGGTACAGAGGCAAACATCAGCCCAAAGGAGGTGTACGCTTCCAGCACGAAGTTACCGACCAGGTAAGCGGGCTGTCCGCTGTAGTTAACAGTGAGGTTCACGGTGTATTCCAGCGTGTACCTGTCCAGCGTCACATTCGTCACGCCGTCCCCGCTAGCATCCAGGCGCACCTCAAGGGTCATGCCCCTGTAAAGGTAATTCCCGGCCTGGAAACTGTCAACCTTGACTATGTACCCGCCGTACTCCAGGCCGTCAAATGAGACGGAGGGAGACGTGAAGTGCTGCGTCTCTATGAGCGTTCCGTCATGCTTCATGAGGGTAACGGTTGAGTCGTAAACAAAACCGGCATCGCCGGTCTTCACATCCACATACTTCAGTATAAACCCTATGCTCCCTGTCTCGGGCGTCACGGCGCTGAGCGTGCCCGGGGCGAGAAGCGCCACAAGCACGACGAGCGCCGTTATTGCCGTCGCTTTTGCCCTTTTACCACCGTTGCCTATCATAGGATCCCTCCGTTCCTTATTTGACGTTGGGGGAAAACCCTTTGGATTTAAATATTTTTCTTCTCCCGCGCGGTGGCGGTGCCGAAAGTTTTATTACCCACCACGCCGGAAAGAAACACTTATGGGCAGGAAGACCATTTCCGCGGGGTGGTGTAGGGAATGATCAGGTTCGGCATCGCGGGGATTCCGCTATCGTCGAAGGGGCGAACGCTCAGGGACGCCATAGAGGAGGTTCACAACATGGGCCTGAGCGCCCTTGAGGTTCAGATGTACAGGATGAGCGTTCACGAACGGGCCGTTGAGGAGGAGTGGGTCGGCGTCAAACCGGTGGAGGTGAAGGATACAATCATAGTGGACCTGCTGAGACCCGATGAGGAGGGAGAATACAGGAGCGTGGGCATAAGCACCCCCATGGAGGAGGGAGATGTGGCCCTTGAACTGTACTGGAATCTGGCCAAAAACTACGAGGAGATATCCTTTCTGGGCGAGGTGGCGAAGGAACTGGATGTGAAACTCACCCTTCACACGCCCCATTATATGGATCTGATATCAAATACCTATATCACGGAGAGGTCCATAAATCACCTGATCTGGTGCGGGCAGATTGCCCACCGTCTGCAGGCGGAGATGGTCGTCACTCATCTTGGTCTATACGGGGATAAGAGCCCTGAGGAGGCCCTGAAGGCCGTTCAGGAGAACATCTCCCTGGTGAAGAGGGCTTACAGGGAGTATAAGCTGAAGCCGAAAATCGGCGTTGAGAACTCCGGAAAGCCGTCCGTGTTCGGGACGCTGGATGAGATCCTCGCGCTGGCCCGCAGGTTGAAGGTTGTCCCCGTTGTAAACGTTCCCCATTACCACGCGAGGGAACACGGAAAATTGAAGACGCCCGGGGACTTTGAGGAGTTGCTCACAGCGGTGGAGAAATACATGCCCAAGAAAGAGCACTACGTTCACTACGCTGGCGTGGAGCACGAGGGCGGGGTGGAGAAGCGCCTCACCATGATAAAGAAGGGCGACCTGGACTTTGAGAAGTTCGCCGACTGCCTGCTGGAGTGCGGGTTCAACATCACCATAATCTCCATATCCCCCCTTCTGGAGCACGATGCCAGTTACATGCGTGTTCTTCTGGAGAGGAGGGCCTTGCGCTACCTTTCCCGCAAAAAAGAGAAGAAGGAGCAGAAACAGAAAGCGGAGAAGAAGGGTAAAAAATCGGCGGGGAAGAAGGAGAAGAAAACAAAGGGTGCAAAGAAATGACCTTTGATGAGAGCAGGAAGTACATACTGTCCAAGATATCCGAGGCGATATCTGCCGTTCCGCGGGAGAGAGTTGAGACCTTCGCGGAGAGCATAGCCGCGGGCGATTCCGTTTTCGTTTACGGTTCCGGAAGGAGCGGGCTGATAGCGAGGGCCTTCGCCATGCGCGTGGTGCAACTTGGATTGAGGTGCTACGTGGTGGGCGACGCCACCACCCCTGCGGTGGAGCCGAAGGACGTGGTGGTGCTGATATCCAACACGGGGAAGACGAAATCCACAATCCTGGTGGCCAGCATATGCCGGCGGATCGGTGCCAGAATCCTCTCGGTGACCTCCGACCCGGAATCACCGCTCGCGAGGCAGAGCGATGTGACCGTGGTCATAAAGGCGGAGAACTGCAGGCCGGACCTGGCACCGCTTGGAACGCTGTTTGAAGATGCCGCCCTCGTTTTTCTGGACGCCGTCGTCTCGCATCTCATGAAGCACCTGGGGGAGAGCGACGAGAGCATGAGGGCGCGCCACGCGATCTGGGTGTAAACGCTCTAAAAACTTTTTAAACCCCGCCTGCCATATACGCGGCGATGCTGAGGGTTTCCGAGATATTCCGGTCCATACAGGGCGAGGGGCCCTACATCGGCAGGCCCATGGGTTTTGTGCGTCTCGCCGGCTGCAATCTCAGATGTAAATGGTGCGACACGAAGTACGCGTGGGAGGGGGGCGAGGAGATGGAGGTCGCAGAGGTCCTCCACAGGGTGCACATGATGAACGTCGGCTGCGTGTCCATCACGGGGGGCGAGCCGCTGCTCCAGCGGGAGTGCATGTCCCTGATATACAGGTTGCTGGACGAGGGCTACATGGTTCTGCTGGAGACGAACGGCACTCAGCCGCTGGAAGACCTGCCCACGGAGGAGAACCTGGTGATATCCATGGACATCAAGACGCCGTCGTCCGGCTTCGCCGGCTCCTCCCGGCTTGAGAACATAGAGTACCTCCACGGCAACGACTACGTGAAGTTCGTGATAGCAGATGAAACAGATTACAATTACGCCGTGAGGATAATGGAGGAGAGGGAGATACCCGTCGAGGTCATCTTCCAGCCCGCGTGGGGCACGGACATAAAATGGCTCGCGGAGAGGGTGCTGGAGGACGGCATAGACGTCAGGGTGCTTCCTCAACTTCACAGGATCATATGGGGTGATGCGCGTGGAGTTTGAGTACACGCAGGAAGAGGGTGAAATCGCCGTGAAGGCGGCCAGGAGGGTTGTGGAGGCGTGGCTGGAGGAGAGACGCATCCCGGCGTTCAACTTCCCCCCGCGCTTCTCAGAGATGCGCGGCGTGTTCACGACCATAAACACCCACCCGGAGAGGGAACTCAGAGGATGCATAGGGTTTCCGGAGCCCGTGTACCCTCTGGGCGAGGCGATAGTCAGGTCGGCCCTTGCGGCCGCCTTTGAGGACCCCCGCTTTCCGCCCCTGAGCAGGAGGGAGGTGGACACCGTGGTCTTCGAAGTGTCGCTCCTCACGAAGCCCGAACCGATATCTGCCGGCGAACCGCAGGACCTGATATCCTCCGTGGAGATAGGCAAACACGGCCTCATAGCGGAGAAGGGGCCTTTCAGGGGCCTCCTGCTCCCTCAAGTGCCAGTGGAATATGAGTGGAGCGTTGAAGAGTTCCTGTCGCACACGTGCTGGAAGGCGGGTCTCCCTCCGGACTGCTGGAAGAGGAAAGGCGTTAAGTTTTACAGGTTCTCCGCGGAGATATTCGAGGAGGAGGAGCCGCGGGGAAGAGTCGTGAGAAAGGTGCTTAAGCGATGTACGACCTGATACTGTGCGGAAATGCGTATGTGAATGGCCGCATAACCTACGCGGAGATAGGCATACTGGATGGTAAAATAGCCGCGGTGAGGAAATCCCTGAGAGGCGGGGAGAGGGTTGAGATTGAGGACGGCACGATTTTCCCAGCCGCTACGGACATCCACGTTCACTTCCGCGAACCAGGGCTGACGCACAAGGAGGACTTTCTAACGGGCACCGCTGCGGCCGCGTGTGGCGGAGTCACGATGGTGGCGGAGATGCCCAACACGGTGCCCTTCGTGGATTCGCCCTCCCTCCTCCGGGAGAAGATGCGCCTCGTGGAGGGC
>MTNG01000156.1 GCA_002011395.1 Candidatus Aciduliprofundum sp. JdFR-45 | reverse complement strand
CTCCGTGCAGTTCCACGTGACCGTCACCTCTCCGCTGGCCAGATATGAGCCGTCCTCGGGCGATATTATGCTCACAACGGGTGCCGTGGTGTCAACGGTGACCTTCACGTTGGCCGTGGCTTTGTTTCCAGCGGCATCGTACGCCGTGACGTATATCCGGTACAGACCGTCGCTCAGTCCCGTGAAGGTGTACTCCGTGGCCTGCCCGACGTTCACAGGGGAGGCGGCTCCGATGGAGACCTCAACATAATCAAGGTTCGCGTCGGAGACATCCCACTGTACTGTTACGCTGTTGTTGTTCGTGTACGTGCCGTCTGCCGGGGCTACGATTGTGAGCGAGGGTGGAGTGCCGTCCACCTCAAATGTGACCGATGCGGTATCGCTGTTTCCTGAGCCATCGGTGAACGTTATGACCATGGTGTGTGTGCCGTCGGAAAGCGGCAGTGCACCGGCGTAAACGCCGGTGTCGGAGTTGTACGTCACGTTGTCCGTGTAATTCACCCCGTCAACGTAGACCGTGTACGTCTCAGGGGTGCTCTTTATCAGGTCGTTGACCTCAAAGGACACCGAAACCTTGCCACCAACCACACCCACCAGGGAGCCATTGGTCGGAGTCACGTTTACTATTTCGGGAGGCACATTATCAAGTATCGTTATGGTCACGGGGACTTCAAACATCCTGGCATTGCCGTCCGGGCCGAAGTACACTGTACCGCCGAACACAAACGCAACGCCAGGCAGGTCATAGTAAACCTCAATGGAATACTGCTGGCTCGCGTTGATTGCACCTGTCGGATACGACACGATCTGGAAGGGCGTCACCGGGAGCTCCGTCAGTATATACAGCGAGAACGTTGCCGGCTCCGTTACGTCGTAGCCCAGAACCTTTATGATCCACGTCCCGTCCTGCGGATTCCATATCTCCACCTTCTCGTTGGAGTCCGCATCGGCATCGTATGCAACGAACTCGCTGGTCTGTGCAATTCCATCGCCATTGGCATCGTAGAACAGACCCAGGTCAAGGTCCGGTGCGTTGGCATCGCCGATTATGTGGACGAATATCCTGCCCCCTGCGGACAGACCGGATACGTTGAGCAGATACGTGTACTGGGCATTCGCCAGTATGGCTATGAAGTCGCTTCCGCTTATGTCGTCCTGATGCACGGGAACCGAGGGGTAGTACCATTCATTCCTGACCGCAGGGCCGTAGGAATCAACGTCCACACCCGATAGGTCGTAGTCAAAGGTGAAGTTCACGAGGAACGTGCCGTTCGTCACTATATTGTCTGGCGTCTCGTTGAGAACTATGTTGACGCTGTCCGTGTAGTTCACTCCGAGGATGTATATCCTGCCGGATATGTTCTCATAGGCGGCCTCTCCGCCGTAGAGCACCTGATGTATCATCATCAGATAGAGACCTCCGCGGTTCTCCAGCTGTATGCTCTGCACCTCCCTGGTGGTACCTGAGGTCGTCTTCCAGTGATACGCAGAGCCGTCGTACGTATCATCGCTCATACCCGCTATGTCAAGCGTGTAGGGACCGTATATCGCGGAATAGTAAGCGCTGAACGTGTCGTCTGAAGGTGCCAGCAGCATCACGTCAATATCGCTGTACGTCTGCTCCCAGTTAACCTCTCCAACCAGGTACTTACCGCTGATGTTCCATGTGGAGTTGTCTATGTAGACGTAGTAGAAGCGCCAGTCACCGCTCTCGGCCCTCCACGTCCAGTCAAAGTATCCACGCACGGCAGAGTTGTTGAATAGACCCTTGTCAATGGAACCGGCTGCTGTCCCTATGGGCACTTCCCTGTTGGTCTGATTGATGTATCCCGGGACGTTGACTATCACGGGCATAACGACCGCACCCGTGCCGTCGTCCACGTATATCGCGCCCTCGTAGGTGCCGGGCGGCGTGTTGTTCGGAACAGTCAGCGTGGCGGAGAACTGAGATGTGTTGCCCGCCGAGACATTTAACACTGTGGTGTTAAGCGTTACCCAGCCCCAGTCAACCTTCCTGTAGAACTCCAGGACGATGTTGATCTTCACGTAGCGGAGTGCGTCAAAGGTCCTCAGACGCAGGAGCATGCCGTCGTGTATCCTGCTTAGAGGGTCTCTCACTGTCACGAGAACCGAATCGCCGCTATTTGTTGAGACCGTGAACCTGGCTGTTTCGTTGTATATCGTTATGTTGCCGTCATGGGGGTTGTCATCGGAGAAATCGTGCAACTCCAGCATCATATCCCCATCAAGTTGATAGTCCTTTTTGAGGTCATAATCCGTGTAGGACACATAGGCATACGCGGTCATGAGGTCCGTGTTGGCAGGTATCACGCTGGTGATGTTCCACACGTAATCCTTCTCTGTGTCGGGCAAGGGGAGGCCTACGGTGAAATTGACACCAGGTGTATCCGTATCCAGACGGTATTCACCGAACTTCTCAAGAACCTGCGCGCTCAGGGAGAGCGTCTTGTTCGCCGTGGCGTTGTGATTTATCACGTTGAAGACCATCGTGTCGGAAGCGCTTGGGAACAGCACATTGGTGAACATATCATATCTTGTACCGTAGGCGGTGCCCGCATCCCATATCAGGGATGTCTTAAACAGCGGATCATAGTCACCCGGCCTGACCTCAACACCGTCAACTTCCAGCGCCATCTCCACGGCCCTCGTGGCGTTGAGCCACCCGGAACCCTGCGTGAACACATCGTGATTGATGTCATCGGCGCTGCTCTTTATTATGCTCTTGGCCGTGCCTATATCTGGGAGCGTTCCATGGGTCCTGAGGTACGCCTCGTAGACGAGCGCGAGGGCACCGGCCGTTATGGGCGTCGCCATGGAGGTTCCGGAGCCGTACTGCACGTGGTAGTAGCCGTCACCCATCTCCATCGCGCCGAAGTTGGGTGCGAGATAACTCGGGACGTTGAGCGACTGGGCGGTCAGCGCATATGCCCCCGTCGCAACGAGATCAACGCCGAGTTTGCCGTTGGCCGTGGGACCCCTCGCGGAGAACGGTATGACATCGCCGTACTTGGAGTCAATGTTGGGGTCATCCCAGCCAAAGAGTTGCCGATACGAGAAATCTATGCCTGCCGCAACGCCTATCGCCGCCTGGGGGTCAGGCGTTGTGACCGTTCCATATCCGGGACCGCCGTTTCCGAGGGCAATCGTGAAGGAATTATCTGGCAACTTGGCCCCGCCGCTGGCGAGATAGGGATACAGGCGGATTATGTAGTCCGCATACCTGTCTATTAGAGACCAGCCGTCGTTGTGTATGGATGACCAGCCGAAGCTGTTGCTCGTTATCTGCGCCTGGTCATCGGTAGTGGTCACATCTCCATCGTAGCCCTCCTGGGTAAAGTACCATATGTCAAAGACGTTGCCGTAGAACGGCAGCGGTATCAACTTCGCATTTATAGCCATTCCAGACGTGTAATTGTTCAGTATCCTGCCCCTGCCGAGGGCTGAGGAGGCGCACATCGTGCCATGGGTGTACCCATAGTAAAACTCACCTATGAACGCAACGAGGTCTCCGTTGCCGGGTATGGTGTTGTTCACGCCGTAGGCGGTGGCCCACACGTCGGAGTAAGGTATGGGCGTCTTGCCATCGGCGATGAAGTAAATCAGGCCACCGGATATATCAGCATAACCATCCCCGCCGTTCCACGTGTCGTTGTTCCAGGTGCCCGTGAAGGTGTCGTAATTGTCCTTGTAAGACACGGGAGATGACACGTTGCACGGCTTCTCATCGGTGAAGTCGCCGTCGTTGTCCAGGTCAACGTAGACGGTATCGTACACGTAGGGTGTGGTGCTGTCCGTGACGAGTACCGCGACGTTCTTAACAGGTTCGCCGTTCAGATACGCCTGGAAATAGTAGTTGAAGGCAAGATAGCCGTCCACGTGGTATCCTATGTGGTAGTAACCGCTCGCAGATGGTATGCTGCCCACGTAGTACTGCCTTCCATCAAAGGTCACGTAACCGTTGCTCGCCGTCACGTTCGTTGACGTATTGGCATAGAAGGACGACGGCCAGACCGCGCTGTATATGGAGGAGCCGTCAAATCCATACTTACCGTACAGGATATAATTCTGCATAGACCACTGGTCATACACTATTGGCCACCCGTAGTAGGGCGATGTCGGGTCAGTCACGACCGCATATGAGTCCATCAGGTCCGGATGCCCGAAGTCAAAGCCCGTATCAACTATTGCAATATTTATGCCGTTGCCGGTCACGTTGTACTTGGTCCATGCCGTCTGCGCACCGTGGTGGAGGGTGGTGGCGTAGTCCAGGGGCGTTATGCCCTCTCCGGGGTAATAGGCAAGGTCCTCAACGGGTATCTTCGCTTTCTCAACAACGGGTTCGGTGAATTCCACCACGGATAGCGTGCTGCCCAGTCGGGCCACCTGCAGCACCTGGTCCGCGGTGAGTTCAAAGGAGGGTGCGAGTATCTTGTATCCGGGGTGAGCCGGAACCTCGCCTATCCTCGTGTCAACACCTATGCTCCTAAGATAATCGCCCAGTTCGTTTGGATCCGTTGTCATCACGTAGACCTTCACCGTTTTCTTCGGCGTTTCCCTCGCCATCTCCAGAAGGGACGGCTGCACCTTCTGTGCAGCGACTTCCAGCGGCTCAAGGGTTATAGGCCTTCTCTCCTCAGCAGGGAGTTCAACCGTGCTCTGTGGGGTCGCTGTGCCGGGCCCACCTCCCGGCAGGGTCGTACCCACCAGAGGTGTCAGACCGGCCATCAGCATAATCACCATCACAGCCCATACTATGTGTTTTCCTCTCATCTTCATCGACCTCCCCTTTTCAGGGAACGGAACGATGTATCCATATTTCGGTATAAAAAGTTTTGTCAGACGTAAGGTTTTATTAAACCAATGCACTCCGCCGCGTATGCGATGCGAGGCGTGCAGGCGGGCGAGGGCAAGCCTGAGGGGTTTCAGCATGGATCTATGCGAGGACTGCTTTATACGAATATACAGGAGGAGGGTCTTCCATGTGATAAAGGCCTACAGCCTGGTGGGGAGGGGTGACCGGGTAGCGGTGGCGCTGTCGGGTGGCAAGGACAGCGTGGTCGCCCTAAAAATGCTGAAGGAGTACGGCGCAGATGTCTTCGCATATCACATCAATCTTGGGATACCGGGGTACTCGGATGAGATGGAGAGCATATCCCGCGAGTTCGCCGCCGAACTCGGAGTGGAAATTCACGTGACCTCTTTACGAGAGGAATACGGGTTCCGCGTGGTTGACATAGAGGGGAGAAAGGCGTGCTCCGCCTGCGGAGCGGTGAAGAGATACCTTATGAACAGAGTTCCTCGGGAACTCGGGGCAACGAAGGTGGCAACGGGACACAACATGGACGACATCCTGGAGTTCTTCCTGAAAAACCTTCTTTCAGGAAACTACGCGTGGAACAGAAAACTTGTTCCTCACAACCCCAGCGAGCATCCCCTGGTGCTGCCCCGCATAAGGCCGCTCTTCGAGGTGGGCGAGAGGGAGACGCTTGCCTACGCGCTCCTCACGGACTTACCTGTGCGGGCGGACAGATGTCCGCTGGCGAAGTTCAGCGGGTGGAAGGAAATCATATATGAGATTGAGAGAAAAAAGAAAAACTTCCGTGTGCAGTTGATAAGGAGCGTGAGGGAACTCGCCGCCCACATGCCGGGAGAGGGCACCGTGTGGAGGGAATGCACAGTGTGCGGCGAGCCCACCAGCCGCGAGGTGTGTGCCTTCTGCAGTTTACGTGCCCGTGTGGACGCGCATGACTAGCTGTCCGCAGTTGCTCCCTATTTCGTTTTCCACCAGTTCCCCTATGCTGACTATCACATCGTAGCCCATCTCTCTCAGCTCGCGGAGGAAGACGTAGCGGTCCGCCTCTCTCTCCGTGAACACGTTCACCATCCCGTTCTCCTCCGCGCGAACCGTGGGGTTCACCGGCGTGAATTTGAGGGCAAAGACGTGGGGGTCAAAATGCTCCGATATGACGGAAGGGTCCACTCTCGCTCCGGGCGAGAGGGCGAAGTTGAGCGTCACCTTTCTGCCACCCACGTAGAAGCGCTCCCCGTACTCCGCGATTTCGTTCAGCCCCCACTTTCGGATGGGAACGAGCCAGTCCCTGTATTTTTGATCCGTGGAGTGGAGCGAGAACTGAAGTTGAAACCATCCCCTAAAGACCTTGCGGTTCGCCTCCAGTAGCCTCCCGAACCACTCATCCCGTCCGGCCGGCGCCACAGTGGATATGCACGGCATGTAGCCCGGCGCCCTGTACCTCCTGCGTATTTCCAGCATGGCCTCTATGACCGCATCGTTGAGAGCCGGCTCACCCATCCGGGCGAACTGGACCTTGAACTTTTTGGCGGGCACGTTCCCATCGGGATAACGCCTCCTCACCATGAAATCAACCTGGGCCAGCATCTCCTCCGCCGTGAGGTTCCCGCGGTAGAAGATGGAAGCGTCGCAGAATCTGCATCTGACAGGGCAGCCAAACTGCGACGATATTATGAGGACCCACTTCTCATCAATGGACGGACTGCCGGACAGCGACTCCACAAACTCAACCATGTGCTCGGGGCTCCCCCTCATATACGCCGCATATACCTTCGCAACCTTCTCGTCGCCGCCCTCATATACGACCTTCATCTTTCCTCACCCATCGGGCACAGTCCATGGCGGCCGCCAGACCCATGCCCACCGCGATTCCCATCTGCCTGTACCTCAGGCCAGATGCCTCTCCGACCACATAGAGACCGGGTATTTGGGTTTTGCCGTTCTCCGATGAGATGACCCCGAGGGTACCGCGAATCCCGGGGAGATGCGGCTCCCTCCCTATCGCAACCACGGGGAGGTCACATGGGATTTCAACTCCGCCGGCGTACAGGAGCAGTCCTTCATGGCGCGTTGCCCACCGCTCCACCTCACCCCTCACCATCCGGATGCCCGCCTCACGCGCCTCCCTCCGTAGCGGAGGGATGGCCCGCGGGTCGCTCCTGTGTAGGAGCGTGACCTCGCCTCCTAGTTCGCTTATCCGCAGGGCGTAGTCAAAGGCGACGTCACCGCCACCTATAACCGCAACCTTCTTCCCGTGATAATCCTCCCACGGAGGGTAATGCACCTCGCCCGGAATTCCCAGCGAGCGCGGGCGGGCACCCGTTGCGAGTATGACCGCGCACGCTCCAATCTCACCGCTGGAGAGACACACCGTGAAGCCGCCCTCCGATGGTATGACACATGAAACCTCGTCCCTGATAACGCGGACACCCGCATCCCTAAGCATCCCCTCCAGACGCCGGCACACCTCGTGCCCCCGGAGACCTACAAAGCCGGGAAAGTTCTCAACTTTTCTGGCATAGTATATGAGTCCGCCCACGCGCTCCCTCTCAACCACCAGGACATCCAGCCCCTGCCTGATACACTGAACCGCGGCGGCGACTCCCGCCGGCCCGGCCCCTACAACGACAACCGTCTCCTGGCTTCCTCGCATGTTAGCACCTCCGCCACGCCGTGGGACAGCGAGGTGAGGGATGCGACGTGCAGTTCCTCGCTCACTGTCGCCGTGGCGTCCGCCAGCATAAACGGCCTGTAGTCCCTCACAAAGGCATCCCTGGCCGCCGTCTCGCAGCACACGTTCGTCATCACCCCCGCGATGAAGATATTCTTTACACCCTTCAAGTGCACCTCCAGGTCGGTTCTGTAAAACGGCGAGTAACGCGGCTTCCTCAGAACAGGGCCGTGTACTTCCACGGATGGGTGAATCTCCGCCCAGACGCCCTCACGGATCACATCCCGCCACCACTCCGCCATGACGCCCTCGTCACCCACATCCTGCACGTGAACCGTGTAGATGACCTTTCCACCGGCGTCCTCCATGGCGCGCGCAAACGCGTTAACGGCATCCACCATCTCCCGGGCAACGGGGATGAACGCATAGCTCGCCTCGTCAAGAAAGAAATTCTGCATGTCTATGACGAGAAGCGCGCTCTCCTCCGGACGCGGCAGCGGCCATCTCCTCCTGCGAGGTAACCGGGAGAGCCATACCCGCGCCTTTTCGTCCATGGTTTCCCGCGTCGCGTAGAGTTTGCCCGCCACGGCGGTGGATATGATAGCCCTTTTATAAACCCTCGCTCACCTGAGGTACTCGGGCAGTTCAATATCCTCAGCCGGCCCCAGCTGTATCTCAACGAGTTCCCTCACCTTTCTGTCGAACTCCCTGTAGAGGTCAACGGCGCGCTCCACCTCCTTCTCCATCTTCGTTAGTATCTTCTCCGCCGTTGAATAGCGCCGCGTCCACAGGGCGAAGTTGAGCGAGTTCACGAGTGACATGAAGTAGCCGGACCATATCTTTATCCTGTAGTAGGCGTCCACGAGGTCCTTCGCCACCTCTCCCTCGTGCCCCGTCATCGCATAGGTGGAGTACCTCTCAAGTATCCACTGCATGGCGTCTGTGCTGGAATCAAAGGCGGAGAAGACCGCGGTTATTCCCGACAGCTTTTTGTTTAACTTGGAGTATCTCTTTATCAGGCCGACCACGCGCTCCAGCCGCTTCCCCTTCTTCTCCTCCAGCATCACGTCCAGAAAGGCCTCCACATCTTCCGGAATGAACAGCATATCCGTGGGGGTCATTCCAAAACCGCGGAGAACTTCATACCTGTCATCATCTTCTTCCATCACTCCACCACCCTCCTCACCTCTCCGGGCTTTATAATGCCCATCTCGGTGATTATACCGGTTATGTACTTCGCGGGTGTAACGTCAAAGGCAGGGTTCCGGGCGTGCGAGCCGAGGGGGGCCACACGCCTGCCGCGGACCTCAAGCACCTCGTCCTCCGACCTCTCCTCTATGGGTATCTCCTCGCCGCTTTTCAGGTGCAGGTCAAAGGTGGATACGGGAGCGGCGACGTAAAAGGGTATGCCATTTTCGTGCGCCACCACCGCCTTTTCATACGTGCCTATCTTGTTCGCCACGTCCCCGTTGGCGGCGATTCGGTCCGCCCCAACAATGACGAGGTCCACCTCGCCACGCCGCATAAAGAAACCCGCGGCGTTGTCCGCGATCACTGCATGGTCTATCCCCTCCTGAAGAAGTTCCCATGCCGTGAGGCGTGCGCCCTGCAGACGCGGGCGTGTCTCGTCCACCCACACGAATATCCTCCTGCCATTCCTGTGGGCCATCCTCATAGGCGCCAGTGCCGTACCCCAGTCCGCGACGGCCAGCGCACCCGCGTTGCAGTGCGTGAGAATGCGATACCCATCCTCTATCAGCGGCTCTCCCGCCTCACCTATTTTTCTGCACCTCTCCACGATCTCGTCCGCGTATCTGATCGCCTCCTCCACCACATCCCTCCCCGCTTTGTAGGCCTCCAGCATGCGGTCAAGCGCGTAGAAGAGGTCGTGGGCCGTCGGCCTCGTCCTCGCCAGGGAATCCCTCGCCTCGTATAGGTCCTCGCCGCGCTCGTAGGCGCCGGCCATGCCGTAGGCGGCGGCTATGCCGATGGCGGGAGCACCGCGCACCACCATCTCCCTGATGGCGTAGGCCACCTTTTTGAGGGTATCAGCCCTGAATATCCTTATCTCCTCGGGGAGCACCCTCTGATCTATCATCTTAACCGTGCCGTCCTCGTATTCCACAGAGCGCATCTCCACAACTTCATCGCCCATCCTGACGCGCAAGGGGACCACCCTGTGGAGGTTATGCACCTCGTGGCTTAAAAATGTGCCCCCCTCTCACCACTCCACACGGAAGGTGCAATGCGGATGTTCCCGATGAATGCATTTCTCCTCGTGCACCTCTGCCCGGGCTCGTATCCCGTCCATGATCCCGAGGAGACCACCCTTTATTGCACAGCAGAAGTAGCGGCCCATATCGTGGGGGGGTACGTTCACGCGGGCACGCCTCCCGGGCGTATCCAGCCGTACGGAGACGTTTATCTCCCCGATGAATATCTCGTTAAGTTTTCGCGGTATCATTTTAAGCGCCGTGCGGGGGGTGGTGAAAACGGGGATGTACCTGCCCACAATGGTCCTTCCCGTGACCCTCCTTATGAGGTGCTCAAACTCATCCTCGGTGCAGACGGTCTCAAAGTCCCTGAAAAGACCCTTTACAGGTTTTAGGGAGTACCACCCGTCCCCAACTATGTTCTCAAAATTCATCCCGAACCGCCTCTCCAGTAAGCGGGCCACCTCCGGTTGCGTTTCCCGTGCACACTCCCAGACGGTGCGCAGGTATTCACCGCGTATGTAGTCCAGCCTGAGACGGTCGCTCACCGTGGTCAATAGACAGAAAGCAGTATAAAACTTTATTGGCGAAATATCTGTATAATCCTGCGCATATCCGGAGAGGCACGGCACACGAACGCATCACGCTTTTAAATGACCATTCCTATAACGGGGCAGAATGCGGGTTAACTGGGATAGCGTAGTACGCTTTGCGATTCCGTTTGTCCTCGCAGGGGCTGTGGCAGCAGGCATATATCTAGCAGGCCCCTCCATATACGAGAGGTCCGCGGCGGAGGTGGCCGTGTTCTTCGGCGCGGTGGGAACCGGCGCGGTGACGGCGATCATCACGGGAGTGGCCCTAGGGCTCCATCCCCTCTACGCCGCCCTCCTCGTGGCCTTCATGGAGAGCGATATGTCCCTCTTCATCTCACTGAACTTCAATATAATACTTGATATACCTGTAATAGGGAATGTTGTGAAGAAATACATGGAGAAGGCCAGGAGGATCATACAGAAGCGGAGGTTCGTGGAGGGGATGGAACTCGTCGCCATATACACCATAATGTTCATACCGTTTTACGGCACAGGTGCGATCACCATGACCCTCGTGGGCAAAATTCTGGGGCTTGACTGGAGGAAGGTGTGGCTCACCGTGACGCTCGCCTCGCTCACGCGCAGTTTGCTCGTCGCCTACCTCACCTACGCAGGTATGCTCACGCTCTCGTAAACCTTCATTATCCTCCCAAGCACGCTGTCCCAGGAGTACCTCTCCCGAACCATTTTAAGCGCATCCCTCGCCATCCTCTCCCTCCGCGCCTCATCCTCCCAGAGGCGGAGTATGGCGTCGCAGAGGTCGCGGGACTTCCCCGGTGGGACGAGCATTCCTTTCCCGTCCAGAACCTCCGGGATGCCCCCGACGTCGGTGGCCACCACGGGCACGCCGGACGACATCGCCTCCAGAAGCACTATGCCGAAGGACTCGCCCATGACCGAAGGGAGCACGAATATGTCGGCGGCGTTGTAGAGGCGGGGCAGTATCTCCTGGTCCACGTATCCCATGAAGACGACGTTCCTCTCAAGTCCCGCCGCGCGCACCAGGGCCTTCAGAACGGGCTCCAGCGCCCCGCTGCCGGCTATGACGAAGGTGGCGCGGGGATAGCGCCTCACAACCTCCTTAGCCGCGAGCAGAAGGACGTCCACGCCCTTCTTGGGGACTAACCGGCCGACGTAGAGCACCAGCGGCTCCCCGTAGAGACCGAGTTCGTCCCTCGCCGCGTATCTGTCCCGGGGCGCGAAGCGGCGCGTGTCCACCCCGTTGGGTATGACGACGACATCGCGGGAAGTGAAGCAGGAGATGAAGCGCCGGGCGGCCTCGCTCACCGCTATGATTTTCTTCACTCTGGAGAGCATCAACCTGTACCGCGGATAGGAGTAGCTGAAAAAGGTCCAGAAGTAATCGTAATCCTTGAGGAAGGTGACCGTGTGGGTGGTCAGGACGGACGGGATGCCCAGCGAGTGCGAGGCGGATATGGACGCGAGGGGTATCCGGGCGAAGGCGTGGTGAGCGTGCACAATATCGAATTTCCGCAACACCTCCTGAAGGCCCTTTGATATCCCTATGGAGAGGTTCAGTTTGAAGAACGGGTCCTGAGGCCCCTCCAGATAGACAACGCGCGCCCGCGTGCTGTGGGGCCTGTCCGTGGCGTTGGTTATCACGGCGACCTCGTGTCCCCTCTGGAGAAGACGCTCCGAGAGCTCCTTAACATGCGATGCCACGCCTCCCGCGTCCTCGGAGAACCACTCCACCGTCAGGGCTATCCTCACATAAGGAATAAGGGCGAGGGGGTAGATTAAGTTTGAGATGGTGGCTCGGAGTTGGGGGGTGGCGATGGACGTTTTCACAGTGGGTTTATATATCATAAATTCTAATTGTTGAACGGATGGTATGCCGGGCGAACACAATATGGACTTGATCTATGCAGTACCCGAAATACAGGTGCTGATGGAGATGTCAAGGAGGGTGAAGATTGCGCTGGCCATGATATCCGCGGTTTTAATGAGCACCGATGCTCATACCAACCCAATAAAATATGAGGTGATAGTATGAATAAGAAAATTTTAATAATTATGTGTACTATAACTTTAACAGTTATAATATGCCTGTATATTATTCTTTTTGTTTTTTCCGGTGTAATTGTAGAGAGGGAATTGCCACATATTGTGGGAGAACTGGAGGTTTATGATATAAATAAAGCAAATGATAGTATAACTTTTAAGATAATAATAACAAGAATACAACCTCCCGACTCAGAGGCGGGCATATATTCCGATGGGGTGTATGATGAAAATCTTCACGATCCAGATATATCAAAGAGAAGGTACGAGTTGAGATTATTTGATAGTGAGGGAGTTAGGATAATAGGAAATATTGAACATAAATATATAGATGTGCAAAATGACTATAAGATAAATAGTAATGATTTAATAATAATATACAACATGAGCCAATATCCAGAATATATTGCACTTTTCATGATATTAGGTGTCGGAGGAAAACTTGAAGGTAAAATACCAGCGGATCCGAATGTTCCTGTTGTCGCACAATGGGTAGGGCGCGGCATGTCCTGCCGGGAGTGGTTTGTGAAGTATATGAGTCTGGAGAAGAATTATATTGATTTCGACTGGGAGACCTATCACTCCGACTACATACCGTATGCAGGGAGAAGGTATATTGAGAACCTACCAATATCTATGGATGTCAATAAAAATAGCAGTAGTCACCTTTGTTGAAGGTGAGATAGTATGAAACCCCAACCCCTTGCTATACCGCCTTATCAACGGATCTGAAACCCTCATCGCCAAAATCTATTAACCATGCTCCGGATACACACACGGATGAGGATAAAGACCTCCATGGGGAGTCTGGACATAAGGGCGTGGCTGGCGGAAAGCGCCGATAGGTTCACGGGAGCACACCTCCAGAAGTTCTACGAGGTGGGGGACGGAAAGTTCCTCTTCAAGTTCCACAAGTCGGGGGAGGGGACACTCCACCTCTACGCGGACCTGAGGGGCGCCCTCTACGAGGGCGAGGCGGATACGCCCATGACGCCCACGTCCTTCGCCCGCTACGTGAGGAAGCGCTTCACGAACGCCGTTCTGGAGGGCATGGAGCAGTTGAACTTTGACCGCGTGCTCCGGCTGAACTTCCGCCGCGGCTCCATCGTCCTAGAGATGTTCCGCGACGGGAACCTCCTGGTGCTGGACGAGGAGGGAGTCATCACGTACCCCTACAGGCCGAGGGAGTACAGAGATAGGGCTCTACTACCCTCCCGGCCCTACACGCCGCCCCCCGCACGCCCCGACATCACCGCCATGGACGTGGACGCCCTCGGGGAGGCGCTCCGGAGGGATAGAGAAGTGGTCAGAACGCTTGCCTCCCTCAACCTCGGCGGCGAGTACGCGGAGGAGCTGTGCGCGCGCGCCGGGGTGGATAGAAAGAAAAAGGGCACGGATTTGACGGACGACGACGTGAAGGCGCTCCACGCCGCCCTCCGCGGGATGCTCCGCGTTGAGGGAGGTTTCATCTACATGAACAATGAACGCCCTTTCTTCCTCTCGCCCATACCCATGACGACGCTGGAGGGGGATGTGAGGAGATGTGAGACCTTCAACAAGGCCGCGAGGGAGTACTTTGAGGAGGTCTACAGCGAGAAGTACGAGTTCCTCCTGAAGAGGGAGGAGGAGCTGAGTAAACTGCGGCACCGTCTGGAGGAGCAGAAGGAGGCGCTGGAGAGGTTCAGGCGCGAGGAGGAGGAGCACCGTAAAAAAGGGGAGGCGATATACGCCCATTACGCAGAGGTAGAGAAATTCCTGGAGTGGGCGAGGGAGGCCATCCGCGACGAGGAAACGTACGAAAAAACGCTCCGCTCCCTCCCCTACGTGACGTGGTTCGAGGGGAAGCATGTCAGGTTGCGCCTCCCCGAAGGCGTGGAGGTTGAACTGGACGTGGAGAAAAGCGTGGGTGAGAACGCGGACGCCTACTTCACCCGCGCCAAGAGGATGAAGGAGAAGGCTAGGGGCGTTGAGGCCGCGATAAAAGAGACGGAGAGGGCCATGGAGGAGGTTGAGAGTCACACCTACGTGGAGGAGGAGCGGAGAGACCGCGTTCGCAGGAAGAGGTTCTGGTTTGAGCGGTTCCGGTGGTTCATATCCTCCGAGGGGATTCTGGTCATCGCCGGGAGGGACGCGCGCACCAACGAGGCGGTCGTCAGGAAACATCTCGGCACCGGAGATCTCTACGTGCATGCGGACATCCACGGGGCTCCCAGCGTGGTCATAAAGGGCGAGGGGAGGGAGATCGGCGAGGCGACCATACGCGAGGCGTGCCAGTTCGCCCTCGCCATGTCAAAGGCGTGGAACGCAGGGTGGGGCAGCGGGGTCGCCTACTGGGTTTACCCCTCGCAGGTCACCAAGATGGCCGAGAGCGGCGAGTTCGTGCCCCGCGGGGCGTGGGTCGTGAGAGGGAAGAGGAACTACGTTTTCCACTTAGAGGTGTTGCTCGCCGTGGGAGAGGTGGAGTACAGGGGTGTTAAGATGGTGATGTGCGGCCCGCCCTCCGCCGTTGAGGCGCACTCGCACCGCTACGTCGTGATAGCGCCGGGAGACGTGAAAAAGAGCGACTTCGCGAAGTATCTCCGGAGCATATTCAACGAGGACGTGGACACGCTGCAGAGGATACTTCCGCCGGGGGGCATCAGGGTAATCAAAAAGGTGGGAATGGAGGAGGGTCAGAGCCGCTGACCCATGTACTCCGTGAGGTCCACCAGGCGGCAGGAGTAGCCCCACTCGTTATCGTACCACGCGAGTACCTTCACCATATCTCCGCGGACGTACGTCTCCTCCGCGTCGTATATGGCGCTGTGCGGGTCGCCCTTGAAGTCGCCCGAGACGAGGGGCTCATCCACGTACCTGAGTATGCCCTTCAGTTCGCCCTCGGCTGCGGCTCTGAAGACCGCACGCACTTCATCCTCGGTGGGCACGCGCTCAACGGTCACCACGAGGTCAACCACGGAGACCGTGGGCGTCGGCACCCGCATCGCTATGCCGTGCATCCTCCCCGCCAGTTCGGGGATGACGTCTCCTATCGCCTTCGCCGCGCCCGTGGTCGTCGGTATTATATTTATGGCGGCCGCGCGGGCCCTCCTGAGGTCCTTGTGGGGCAGGTCAAGGATGCGCTGGTCGTTGGTGTAAGCGTGCACCGTGGTCATCAGCCCGGCCTTGATGCCGAAGTTCTCGTGGAGCACCTTCGCCACAGGCGCCAGACAGTTCGTCGTGCACGAGGCGTTGGACACCACGTGGTGCTTCTCGGGATCGTAGATGTGATGGTTCACACCCATGACTATGGTGGCGTCCGCCTTCTTGCCCTTTGACGGTGCGGATATTATGACCTTCTTCGCCCCCGCCTGGAGGTGCATGGCCGCCTTATCTCTGTCGCGGAAGACACCCGTGGACTCTATCACGATGTCCACCCCGAGGCGGCCCCAGGGCAGTGCGGAGGGGTCGCGTTCCGCGTAGACGGGTATCTCCACGCCGTCAACCACT
>MTNG01000015.1 GCA_002011395.1 Candidatus Aciduliprofundum sp. JdFR-45 | reverse complement strand
CCTCCTCCGCGACCGTACGCACCTCCAGGGCGCTCGCATCCGTGGTGTCCACAACCACGGCCTCCACATCCTCGCCCCTCACCTCCCTCACGGCGTTGTAGAACCCGCCGTGGTTCCCGAAGTAGCAGCAGCAGTTGAGAAGGTCGTGCTCGTCGCTCTGGTGGTTCCTCGCCACGACGTCCACAGTCTTCAGGTTGAGCATCAGCGCCGCATGCGCCCTCTCCCCGAAGACCTTCCGGGTGTACGCGTACCCGTTCCACGCGACCCACACCTCCGCGAGGTCGCCCCTCTCTTTCCAGGCGGAGGCCTCAACCGCGTAGTTGACCCCCGCGCTGTACGTCCCCGGCGGGGCAGAGAACACCCTGCACCTCGCGATGTCTTCGTTCTCAATCCCCATCTCCCGCAGGCGGCGGAGGTTCTCCATGTAGTGCTTCCTTACGTAGTTGTCCTCTTCAGCCTCGCGCAATCCCACGACTTTCTCCACTGCCTCGTCTATCAGGTACACGTAGTTGGGGAGCGTGTCTCTCGCAATACCGCTGAGGCGTATGAGCACGTCAATCCTCGGCCTGCCGAGCTCCTCCAGAGGGATGACCTCCACGCCCCTCACCGCACCGGATTCGCTCCACACGGGGCGCGTGCCCAGCAGGTAGAGAACCTGCGATATCTGCTCCCCGTCCGCCTTGTAGCCGTCCATGCTCATCAGCCACTGCCCCACGGTCTCGGGATACCTCCCGTGCCTCTCCATGTAGTGTTTCAGGAGATGCTCCGCGCTCCTCACGCCCATCTCCCACGCAGCCCTCGTGGGTATGACCGTTGGGTCCACACCGTAGAAGTTCCTGCCCGTCGGTAGAACATCCACCTTTCCGCGTGTGAGGGATCCGGAGGGGCCCGGGGCGAGGTAAGTGCCGCTCAAACCGTCCAGCATGGCGTTCATCTCGCGGGAGCATTCGGATATCCTCCTGGCCACCTCCAGCGCACGCCTGAAGGCGTCCAGGATGCTCATCCCCTCATCACCCCCAGCCCCGCCCGCTCAAGCGCCTCCATGAGCATCTCCTCGCTCAAATCCTCAGGTCCCACTCCTCTTTTCAGGAGGTCCTCAAGGCATTTCACCACGCACGTCCGGATGCGCTCCAGCACCTCCGAGTTCGTCATCCCGGGGAGCGCATTGCCGTGCGGATTCCTCCTCATCCCCTCGTAGTTCAGACCGAGATGCTCCGCCACCGCGCGCATCAGAGATGGGGCGGTGGGCGAATCCTTCGCCATGACCGTCGCCACGTATTCCGCGAGGCGGTGCACCTCGCACGGCGGCCGACCGAGCACGTGGAGTCCGTCCTCAACCTGCGTGTTCCTCACCGACTCCACGAAGCGGTGAAGCGCCTCCACGTCCCTGCATTTCAGGTTCAGCTCCTCCGCCTTCCTCTTTATCTCCTCCTCTATGATGGATGCACGCTCCATCTCACCCAGCGAGGTCGCATGAGAGTGCTGAGCGAGCAGCGCCTCCAGGTCTTCCAGAACGTCAGCCCTCGTGAGGGGCGGATACAGATGGTCCATTATGGTGGCATAGCCCCTCCTCTTCGCTATCACCCCCTCCATGGGGTTGGAGACGTTGTAAACGTAGAGATGAGGGGTGCAGTCCACCGATATCTCGGGCCAGCAGGAGGGCGAGAGGCCGACGCCCTTTCCCGGCCTGAACTCCAGGTAGCCGTGCGTCCCGAAGTGCATCATGATGTGCGCGCGGAACTCCCTGGTTATCCACCTGTAAACCGCGAGCCACTGGTGGGGCGGGGAGATCGTGGGGTCGTGGAGCACCCTGCAGACCCGCCCGTCGCATGCGGGCCCTGCGCAGCCGAACTTCGGCTGTGGCATAACCACGATCTTTCCGAACCTCAGACCGGGCACCACGAATTTACCATCGTAGACCATCCCCACCAGTTCCCTTTCCACCTCGCCCCTCAGCACCGCTCCCGGATCACCCCAGTCGTTCAGCATCCTCTCCCTCACGTCCGCCGGCAGTTCCGAGAACCATTCCATATACCTGTCGTAATCCACGAATCCAAGTGCTCCACCTGAACTCACTATGCTCTCCACGGAGGTCCACCTGAACTCGCTTATCGCCTTCCTCTCCATGATCATGCGGATCAGGTCCTCACCGGTCTCGGGGATTTCCGGGCCAAGGTCGTATCCGGCATCCCTCAGGGCGTGCAGGAGCTTAACGACGCTCTCCGGCACGTCCAGCCCGAAGCCCACGGCGACATTTGCCTCCAGCCCCTTGCAGGGGGGGTTTATGAGGATTATCGCAACCCGTCTCTCCTCCGGAGGTGTGTGCCGAAGTTCAATCCACTTCCTCGCACGCCTCGCGATGTACCTCGCATGTTCTACGTAGGGAAGATACCTCTTCACTCCGTCCTCGCCCATCTCGGCACCGGCCAGGAAGACGGGCTCCACCACACCGTCAACTTCTGGCATTATCACGGTGTACACCTGCGAGAGATAGGATACCCCTCTCTCGTCACGGAGCCACTCCTCAACGCTCTGTGAGGAGGATATGACCGCTTGAAGCACCGGAACGCCCATGTGGCGGAGGAGCGCCACGCCGCGCATCTCCCTCCAGGCCCCACCCTCCCTGTACCATGCGCCGTGGTCCAGCAGGAAGAAGAACGCGAGGTGTATCACGGCCTCAACCACGGGCTTTCCGTCCATCAGGAAAAACTCCCTTACGGTGTCCTCCTTGGCGGGCACACCGAGGGAGGGATCTCTGAATCCCTGCGTGAAGACGGCCATCGCTCCTAGGCCCTCCTCCTCCAGCGCCCATATCAGGGCGTCCACGTGCTCCAGATTCCCGTAGAGCCACTGATTTCTATGAAATATTATGCCCACGAGAGGCCTCCTTCTATACCGCGAGAGGTATTCTCTGACATCCTCGCACACGCCCAGGGAGGGGTGATATATCCCGTGCCAGGGAACCCGCTCCACATCGCCCACCTCAACCTCCGCGCCTACCCCCCTCAGCAGGGCACGGATGGCCACGCGGAGATTCGCCCCTCCTCCCACCTTGAAGGCCTCCACGGCTTTCCTGACCAGCAATGAATCACCACGCGAGGCGTGCGAGTCGGAGGGCGACGCGATGAACACCGCCCGCGATGCGGTGATGGCATCTTCCACTGACGACGACATCACAGGGGCGTATATCAGGAGTGCGTCGGCGGAGCGTATCTCGTCCACGTGTCCCTCCGCCTCCACGTCCGATATCGCCAGGAATTCAAAGGCGAGGCGTGCGCTCTCCTCCTCCAGAACCCTTCTGAGAAGCGGCAGGGCGGATGCACCGTAACCCACGATGAAAACGAGTTTCATGTGGATACCCCCAGCGCGGGGAATATGTACATGCCGTTTCCATCGCCCACCCGCTCAACCTCCACGCCGTAGACCTCGCTGACTGTTTGAGGAGTTATCACATCCTGCGGCCGTCCCTCGCGCATCAACCGGCCCCGGGACATAAGAGCCACACGGTCCGCGACCCTCAGCGCCATGTTCGGGTCGTGGAGCGTCATCACGGCCCCGATTCCCTTCTCCCTCGCCACCTTCCTGACGATGCCCATCACGAGCGCCTGATTGCGGAAGTCCAAGTGGTTTGTGGGTTCGTCCAGTAGAAGGAGACGGGGCTCCTGTGCGAGGGCACGTGCGAGGAGAACCAGCTGGCGCTCTCCGCCGCTCAGCTCCGTGTAGGGTCTGTCCGCAAAATCCTCTATGCCCACGGCCCTCATGGCGCTCCATGCGATCTCATAATCGCTTCTGTCCGGAGCGGAGAGAGGGTCCACATGAGCCACCCTTCCGAGGAGAACCATGTCCTCAACCCGGAAGGGGAAGGACGGGACATGGCCTTGGGGGAGATAGCCGACGAGCCGTGCTAGATCCCTCCTCCGCAGGGAGAATATGTCCCGGCCGGCTATCTCCACTTTCCCCGACTCGGGGCGGATGAGCGCGTTTATACATTTCAGAAGCGTCGTCTTTCCCGAGCCGTTGGGACCTAGGAGCACGAGTATCTCTCCCTCGCGAACGCGCAGATGATCAACCTCAAGGGTGAAGGCCCCGCCGTACGAGAACCGCAGGCCGCGTATCCTCAGGACCATACCCTCACCCCCTTTCTCCTGAGGAGGTACAGGAAGAACGGAGCGCCGCTGAGCGTGGTGAGTATGCCCACGGGGAGTTCGTAGCCTGTCGCCGCTCTTGCGAAGTCGTCCGCGATCATCAGGTACGCGGCACCCACGCAGGCGGATAGAGGAATCACGATCCTGTTATCAGGGGTTCGAAGAGCCATCCTCACGCTGTGGGGCACGATAAGACCCACCCATCCGATTATACCCACCGTGGAGACGATGGCCGATGCCATGAGCGTGGAGGCCACAAGCACTAGGAAACGGAGACGATGCACATCCACTCCCAGCGCCTTCGCCTCCTCGTCGCCCATGGAAAGAGCATTCATCCTCCAGCGGAGGAGGTACAGAAGCACAAAGCCGGTGCCCACGGGAAGCATACACCATGCCACATCGTCCCACCCCGCGCAGGAAAAACTGCCCATAAGCCAGTAGACGATCTCCGCCGTCTTGTGCGGGTCAACGAAGAACTTCACCGTTGACAACGCGGCGGAGAAAAGGGCAGTGATTATTATCCCGGCCAGAACGAGGGATACGACAGGCGTTTCGCCGCGCGTCCTCGCGGCCGCGTAGGTAAGTGTGAAAGCGAGCAGCCCCATGCAGAAGGCGAGCACCTGTGCCGCCGCCATGGAGGACAGAATGCCGAGGCCGAGGGCCGCACCGAAGGCGGCGCCAGCGGAGACACCTAGTATGTAGGAGTCAACGAGGGGATTGCGAAAGGTGGACTGAAGCGATGCGCCTGAAACGGACAGAGCAATGCCCCCTAGTGCGGCCATAATGACCCGCGGCATCCTGAGGCGGAAGACAATGGCCCACTCCACCCTCGGCCAGTCCCCGGGTATCCCGAGGAGCATCTGAATGACCGTGGCCGGCGGAATGGGGTAAGAGCCGATGCACAGGGATACTATAAAAACGGGAAGGGGGAGGAGGGCGAGGGCTATGCTCAGCGGGCGAACCCTCATCCTCACACTTCACCCCAGTAGTGTATTCCGTAGTACTTCATGAAGAAATCATCCGCGATGGCGCTGTAGTCCATGTCCTGGTCGGGGTAGAACTTGAGGAACATCCACACCTGAAGCAGGCACACCCTGATGCTCCATGTGTCGCTTATGATCTTCGGAACCTTGTAGACGGTCCTGTTCTTTATGGCGTTTATCTCCTGCCACTGCTCGTCGTTTATCAGGTCCTCCGGCTCGTAAGACGCCGAGGACCATATTATGAGCACATCGGGATTCCACGATACGATGAGTTCAAGGGGCACATCAACGTACTTCTCGGTGTAATTGCTCGCCGGGTTTATCGCACCCGCGTTCACCATCAGGTCGTAGGTGACGCCGGCACCGCCCGTCACCTTCGTGGGCTTGCTCCACAGCCAGAGTGCCTTTATTCTCTCCTCCTCGGGAATGTACGAGGCCTTCTCTCTGACTTGATTGATTATGCTCTGCATATCTGTCACTATGTCCTCCGCGAGATCCTCGTGGTGGAAGACCTTCCCCATGAGGCGTATGGTGGTGTAGAGGTCTTCCAGGCTTCCCATCTCCACGAGTATGTAGGGTATGCTCACGTTCTCAAAGGCCTGCAGAGCGCTGTCGGGCGTTGAATAGCCGTACTTCCCACCGTACGTTATGATGAGTTGAGGATCCAGCGCGATTATCGCCTCCACGTCGGGCTTGGATGCAGAACCTACCTCCTGCACGTTTGAGAAGTTGGCGAGTTCGCTGAGAACCGGGTTGTACTTGGCCCACTTGGTCACGCCGACCACCGTATCCCACTCGCCGAAGACGTACACGAGTTCCGCTATCTGACTGCACAGCACCACGACCCTGTCGAGTTTCGCCGGTATCTCCACCTCCCTGCCGGCGAGGTCCACCACCGTTATGGTACTGCTCTCGCTCTGTGGAGGGGGGCTCCACGTGCTCAGGAAGTATGCTCCTACAGTAGCCACCGCTATCAGCACAACAGCCACTATTGCCATAACCACTTCCTTTCTCATCATATCACCTTTTTTTGCTAATGTAATACCTGCATCGCACTCCATGATTTAAAGATTGCCCCGCAGCGGCCAGACAGTGTTATCTTTAGGGGATGAAGGTTGCCGGACGAAAATCTTATTATCAGACGCAGGATATGGATAAAAAGGTGGGTTTGATGTGTGCGTTGAGGGGATTACAGAGCGCGGGGCTGTGGTCGTGGATAAACAACGGCGGTGGTGAGCGCGATGGATGAGATTGGGTTTTTGAATGTGACGTTTGTACTCATACTGGCTTTGTATATATTAATAATCCTCATAGATATGACCGCCGTGAAGAACAGAGAAATCTATAAAAAGATGCTGAAAACAGAGGAATTTAGGAGATTCATAGGAAAAGAGGGGCCCATTTTAATAAGCACATTCATCCTGCTCCAGATGGTCTGTGGTTTTATTAATTTACTGATATACAAAGATCTATTTTTGTTTTCGAAGGCCCTAATTTTCATCTGTGCATTTTTAATGGTTTATCTTGCAATTGAAAAAATGGGACGATATGGTCTATGGAGGTGATAAAATAAGACACAGTGATGAAAAAATTTTATTTTCTGAAATATTTTATAGACATGAGAAAAATTCTATCGAAAAAGAGCGACATCAAATGAACATGAAGACGCTATTGATGCTAATTTCAGGGTTCATCGTACTGGGATTTTTTATATGTGTTTTTATATATGGGGCGTTCTTTTCCACGTCCTCTCCTTCATTTGACAGTTTTTTAGGTTTATTGGTATGTGCTGCAGGAACTCTTGGATGGATATCGTGGATTATATGGATCCATTTTGATTTTGTGAATAGTCGTTTAACTTGGATTGAAATAACCACAAATGGACTGAAAATAAATATGGGCAGAGAGGTAAAAAGATTCATATCAAAGGAGAACTTGGAGAAAATCGTTATAAATGCCAAGAAGGAAAGGATAGAAATCCATTTGAAGAAAAACAACAAAGAAAAGATAGTTCTCAAGAGGGATATCAGCATGCTAAATAAACACATTTTTACACACAAACAATTTGAAAGGTTTAAAAAAGCTATGAGACAAATAGGTGTTGAGTATGAAGTTATATATTCATAAAATATTCAATAGGATGGCACAGGTACACCCCGTGGATAGACGAGTTACCCCTCATCACGATGATAAAATATCATAATGAAAATTATCTTCAGCACCCCCGTTAAGTTTAATTCTGCGGTGGCGATACACCGATATGTTCAACGCCTATCCGCTTGTGATCTCGCGGGGTCTCGCAGAGGATATGAGGCGTCTCGGGGTCAGCGACGACGGTGTGGAGATCATGACCCGCAAATCCACCTTCGTGGCCGTGATGCTGGAGAACGTCCCCCTCCGCCTGGCAATACTCCTGAAGCAGGAGGCACTTGCGTCGGGTGCGGATTTCGCCATCCCGGGAGAACTTCTCCATCTCCGCGAGGGGAAATACAGGGGCATCCTCTTCGGCCCGCTGCCCGCCGTGGAGAGGACGTGCGAGAAGATGAGGATGCAGCCCTTCAAAGGCCGGATGCTGGCGGAGGAGGTTATGGAGGCGATTGAGAACTCCATCAGGACACCACAACCGCTGCGTCTCCGCACCGGAGATCTGGATTTCTCAAAGGTTCGCATCATGGGAATACTCAACGTCACACCCGACTCCTTCTCCGACGGGGGCAGGTACATGGACGTGGAGGCGGCCGTTGAGAGGGCGAAGAGGATGGTGGAGGAGGGGGCGGACATCGTGGACGTCGGGGGTGAGAGCACGAGGCCCTTTTCAGAGCCCGTGCCCGTTGAGGAGGAGAGGAGGCGCGTTATCCCCGTTCTTGAGAGGTTGCTGGATGAGATTGACGTGCCCATATCCGTGGACACTTACAAACCCGAGGTCGCCAGGGAGGCGCTGGAAATGGGCGCCCACATGATAAACGACATCACAGGTCTCGGAAACCCGGAGATGAGGAAGGTCGTGGCGGACTTCGGTGTGCCCGCGGTCATAATGCACATGAAGGGCACACCCAGAGACATGCAGGTCAACCCCCACTACGAAGACGTGGTCTCGGAGATCATATCCTTCCTGAGGGAGAGGGTGCGGATGGCCAGGGAGGATGGCGTGGAGCATGTGGTGGTGGACCCCGGCATAGGATTCGGTAAGAGGACCGAGGACAACCTCCGGATACTGCGCTCTCTGTTCTCATTCCGCGCCCTCGGCCTCCCCGTTCTGGTGGGCACCTCCCGGAAGAGCTTCATAGGCAACGTGCTGAACCTGCCGGTGGAGGAGCGGCTTGAGGGGACGCTCGCAACTCTGGTCATCTCGGTTGTCAACGGCGCGTCCATACTGCGCGTCCACGACGTGAAGGAGGCGGTCAGGGCGGTGAGGATGGCGGAGGCGGTTATGGGCTGTATGCACCATGATGGGGGTTAGTTTCACAAAGTTTATATGTGATGAATGTATAATACTGTAAAGGTGATTAAAATGGAGGAATACATAGAGATAGCAAAGGTGACCGCCACCAAGCACGGACAGCTGAGAATTACGTTGAAAAAGAAGGTGGCCGAGGCGCTGGGAGTCAAGGGCGGAGATTACGTGGTCTTCTACGAGGGCAAGGACGGCATATACATGAAGAAACTGGAAGTCAAATAATCCTCTGCCCTTTTTCCCATTTTTATGGCCTCCACGTTCCGTGTGGTATTTCTCGGCACCTCCGCATCTCATCCATCACGGCACCGCAGTTCCCCGGCCGTGGCCGTTCAGGTTGACAGAGAGGTTCTTCTGCTGGATTGCGGTGAGGGCGTTCAGCGGCAGTTCATGTCCTCAAACGTCAGTTTTATGCGTGTCAGCAGAGTGTTCATCACCCACCTGCACGGCGACCACTTCCTCGGACTGCCCGGTCTCGTGCAGACCATGTCGCTCTACGACAGGGAAGACGTTCTGGAGATATACGGTCCCCCCGGAACGGCGCTTCAACTGGGCACGCTGCTCCAGATAGGTCACTACTCGCTGACGTTCCCCGTGGTTGTAGCCGACCTCAAACCGGGGAACGTCGTGGCCGGCGAGGGCTATGAGGTGCACGTTTACGAGGCGAACCACTCCGTGCCCTCGCTCATGTTCTCTATTGTTGAGACCGGGGCCGGCCGCAGAAAACCTCGCAAGGTCTTTTACACGGGGGACACGGCCCCCACAGATGCCGTGGTGCAGGGCTCCAGGGGTGCGTCCCTCCTAATCCACGAGGCCACGGTTCTATCTGATCTGGAGAGCCCTGTCAATGAGTACGGACACTCCTCGGCGAGGCAGGCGGCGCTGGCCGCCAGGGAGGCGGGGGTGGAGACGCTCATACTGACCCACATAAGTTCAAGGTACGAGGATGCCGAGCCGCTCCTCATGGAGGCGAGGGAGATATTCCCCAATACCCTGGTGGCGGAGGATCTCATGGAGTTCGTGGTGAAGGCGCGTCATCACTCCAGCGGGACGTAGCACCTCATGCCCATCTCGCGGAGGATATGGGCTGCCTCCTGCGCATCTTCACCCTTCAGAACGACGGCGATGCCCTCGGCATCCACGTAAACGGCCTCTATGTCCGCCTCTATCCCCCTCCCCCTCAGAACCGCCGCCACCTCCTCCCTCAGCCCGCTCTCGCAGTCAAAGTGAACGGTCACCTTCCCGCTGGTTATCCTGCCCACCTCGTCCTCTATGCGACGTGAGAGTTCGTGCGCCCTCTCCACGGTGGTTCCCTCGGGGAAATACACGTGGAGGGTGACGTCCTTCCGTGCGCCGTAGTCGTGCACGTCTATGTTGTGTACGCTCTCGGCTCCCACCCTCCTGGCGACCTCTCTGATGCGCGATTCCATCTCCTCGTCGGCCCTGCCCATGATCACGCCTATGACGTCTCTCACAAGACGCGCACCCACGTAACCTATTATGAGCGATATCACAAGCGAGACCGCAGGGTCCAGGAGAGGATTCGTGCTTCCAAAGAGCACGACGAAGACCACGCCCACGGAGGAGAGGGCATCTGTGTAATGGTGCCACGCATCCGCCACCACGGCGTGCTTTCCCGTTGCCCTGCCGATGCGGTGCGCATAGGCGCCCATCAGATATTTAAACGCAACAGTAAGGACCACGGCGGCGAGCACAAAAGGATCGTAAACAACAGGATTTCCACCTGACACAAGTTGTATGATAGAGTGCTCGGCGATGTCGTAGGCCACGAACAGAAGGAGGAGCGATATTATCAGTGATGCTATCGCCTCAGCCCTCCCGTGACCGTAGGGGTGCTCCCTGTCAGGTGGGAGGCGGGCGCTCCACAGGCCTATCAGCAGTATTACTGACGTCAAGGCATCGCTTGCGGAGTGAAACGCGTCCGAGACGATGGACATGGAACCCGCATAGACGCCTATGGCAATCTTTGCCCCGAAGAGAAACAGATTTCCGTATATCCCCACCTTCGCCGCGGTCACCGGACTGGATACAGCCTTCCCCATCCGGGATGGATGCACCCCGTACGGAATAAAGATTTCCTTAGGCCATCCTTAATGTGTGACCTCTGCGAAATGTTTATATAAAATTCTGTGTAAAGTATGTGTATGAAGCAGGCCAAAGGCGCTGTGGTCAACAGCTATCTCAAGTTCATAAAGAAGAAATGGGGTATACATGGGCTTCAGGAGGCCATGAAGTACGCTGGCATAACAAGACAGGTGAAGGACAGCGAGTGGTTCCCCATGGAGAAAACCGACCGCGTTCTTGAGTGGATCGCGAAGAACAGGGGTATGGAGTACGTGGTGGAGGCGGGTAAGTACGCCCCGAAGAACATGGGTGTTTTCACATCCTTCTTCGCTGCGGTAATCGGCATAGAGAAGATGCTCAGGCGTGCGGAGGATACGTACAGAACGGTCTTCAACTTCGGCGAAATTAACATAACCATAGGCGAAAACCGGGCCGTTGTTGAGATCAAGGGAGCACGCCTGACCGAGTATTCCTGCCCTGCCTGGAAGGGGGCGCTGGAGGGCATCATGGAGGTCACGAGAACAGTCGGAAGCGTGAAGTCCGTTGAACCGGATTCCCCGGAGGACTGCAAATTCGTGCTGGAGTGGATGTAGGGATATATATCGGGCCGGGCATCTATATTGTCATCTATAAGTACATCGGTCGTATATGGGTAAACTATGGAGATAAGGAAGGTTCAGTTAACGGGCGGCTCATCCTACGTGATAACCCTTCCAAAGGAGTGGGTCAGGGCACACAACATACGGAAGAACGAGCCCGTTGGAGTGGAAATCAGCCCCGATGGTTCACTTATAATAACCCCGCGGGTGAGCGATGAGTACGTGCGCAGGGCAAAGGTCATAGACGCAGGAGGCGCGATGGATGAGTCCTTTCTTCTCCGCATGCTGATAAGCGCTTACATCATGGGCTACACGGAGATCAGGGTGGTCGGCAGTCCACCATCAAACCTGAGGAAGGTGGTCCGGAAATTCGCCAAGATGGCCATAGGCGAGGAGATTGTGGAGGAAACGCCGTCCTACATACTCATCAAAGACCTCCTCAACCCGAGGGAGATGCCATTCGGGAGCAGCATCAGGAGGATGTACGTGCTGGTGAGGGGCATGCTGGAAGACGCCATAGCGTCGCTCAGGGAGGGGGATGCTGACCTGGCCCGCGACGTGGTTGCGAGGGACGACGAGGTGGACCGGCTGCACTGGCTCGTGGCGAGGCAGCACAGCATGGTGGCCAGCAACCTCACCTTCGCGGAGAAGATGGGCGTGCCCGCGCTTCAGGCGGGCCATTACTTCCTCGTCAGCAGGTACGTGGAGCGCATCGGCGACCACGCGGTGAGGATCGCTGAAAACGTGCTGGAGGTGATGGACAGCGTTGGGAACATCGTGCCACCTGTGGAGCGGGCGGGGGCAGTTGCCATAGAGATATTTGACAGGAGCATAGAGGCATTTCTGCGTGGAGACGTGGAGGGTGCGAACAGAAACATAGAGAGCGTGGGAGAACTGGTCCCGCTGTGCGAGGAGATTCACTCCCTCGCCCTCACAAGGCCAGGTGAGATGGCCATATCCCTCGCGTACATAGCGGAGAGCATAAGGAGGGTCGGCGAGTACTCAAGCGACATATCGGAATGTGCCCTCAACATGTGGGGTGGCGATGGAAAATGGCGCCCTGGCCGGGATTTGAACCCGGGTCGCGGGCTCGACAGGCCCGCATGATAGGCCGCTACACTACCAGGGCACAATGAGGGTGAAGGTATAATCCGTATTTAACCCTTTCCCGTCCACCGGAGCACCGCACGGGTGCCCCAATCCGACATCGGATGTAGAAACATGTTTTTTATTCATTCAAAAGATATTGAAGCCGGTTGAAAAGATTTATAGTAGTTGATGACATCACCCCATGCCTTCCAAGGCGAGGTGATAAGATGACAGAGGAACTGAACCCGTTTAAAATAGCGCAGAAGCAGCTGGACAAGGCGGCGGAGATCCTGGGACTGGACGAGGGAACGCACGCCATGCTTAGGGAGCCCATGAGGACCTTCATAGTGAGCATACCCGTGAAGATGGACGATGGCTCCGTGAAGGTCTTCACCGGCTTCCGCGTCCAGTACAACGATGCCCGCGGGCCCACGAAGGGTGGCATAAGGTGGCATCCCGACGAGACGCTCGACACCGTGAAGGCGCTGGCCGCCTGGATGACCTGGAAGTGCGCCATCGTGGACATACCCTATGGCGGCGGCAAGGGCGGAATAATCTGCAACCCCAAGGAGATGAGCGATGCCGAGAAGGAGAGGCTCGCCCGCGGGTACATAAGGGCTCTCGGCCACTACATAGGACCCGAGAAGGACATCCCCGCGCCTGACGTCTACACCACGCCGCAGATAATGGCCTGGATGATGGACGAGTTCTCCAAGATGAAGGGCTACAACGCCCCGGGCGTCATCACGGGCAAGCCCCTCTGCATAGGCGGCTCCAAGGGCCGGATGGACGCCACCGCCCGCGGTGGCATGTACGTGCTCCGCGAGGCCGCCAAGTACAAGGGCGTGCCGCTCGTGGTGAACGAGGAGAACCTCCACAAGCCCTACACCGAGCTGGAGGCCATGGATGACCCCGAGCCCGAAGGCGATGTCGTGAAGGTGGCCATCCAGGGCTACGGAAACGCAGGCCAGTACGCTCACCTGCTCATAACGAGGCTCTTCAAGAACGTGAAGGTCGTCGCCGTCAGCGACTCCAAGGGCGGCATATACGTTGAGGAGGGTCTGCCCTACAAGAAGACCATGCAGGTCAAGAAGGAGACCGGCAGCGTCGTGAACTACCCCGGCGCCAAGCAGATAACCAACGAGGAGGTTCTGGAGCTGGACGTGGAGATACTGATACCCGCTGCTCTGGAGAACGTGATAACCAAGGAGAACGCGGACCGCATAAAGGCGAAGATCATACTGGAGCTGGCCAACGGGCCGACGACACCCGAGGCCGACGAGATACTCCACAGGAAGGGCGCTCTGGTCATACCCGACTTCCTTGCAAACGCGGGCGGTGTGACCACGAGTTACTTCGAGTGGGTCCAGAACATAACCGGCTACTACTGGGAGTTCGAGGAGGTCTACCAGAAGCTGGACAGGAAGATGACCGCAGGCTTCTGGGACATGATCGGCGCCATGGACGAGTTCAAGGAGAAGAACATCGACCCGAGAACCGCTGCCTACGTGGTCTCCGTGAGGCGTGTCGTGGAGGCCATGAAGATCAGGGGCTGGGTGTGAGCCCCCTTTACCCCTCTTTTTATATTCCTTACATTCCATACCCCATCCGATGGATATTCTGATGCTTCTCTCCAACCCCCTCGCNCCCGACCCGCGCGTGGAGGCGGAGGCAGAGGCGCTCGTTGAGGAAGGGCATCGCGTAACCGTTCTGGCATGGGGGAGAGGTGCGAAGGGCGAGGAGCGTCTAAGGGGATTCAGAGTGGTGCGCGTGGGCCCTCCCGCGGGCTACGGGGGTATGGAGGTCGTGCTCAAGATTCCACTCTTCTACGCCGCCGCGCTGCCGGTGGCGCTCCGTATGAGATACGACGTGGTGCACGCCCACGACCTGGACACCGCGCCCCTCGGTCTGGCCCTGTCGCTTCTGCGGGGTGTTCCTCTCATATACGACGCCCACGAGAGTTATCCGGACATGGTGGCGCCCCTCGTACCTCCTTCAATCCACCGGGCCCTTGAAAAACTTGACGCCCTCGTCGCGAGGAGGGCATGGGCGGTCATCACCGTCGGCAACAGGCTCGCGAAGCGTTTTGCCCGTCTGGGGGCGAGACGGGTGGTGGTCGTCGGGAACTGGAAGGCAAGAAAAGGAGATGTGCGACGGGAGAGGAAGGGACGATTCAGAATCGCCTATGTGGGTGTACTGACCCCTGACAGGCACGTGGAGGACCTGATAAGGGCCTTCTGCGGTGATGATCGCTTTGAAATCATCGTGGGCGGGTACAAGGGGAAGGAGAGGGAAATCCGGGAACTGTGCTCATCCTGCGACAACTGCAGATTTCTGGGTCGCGTCCCGGGGGATGAGGTGTACGGCATCTTCCGGGATGCGGATGCCGTTTTCTATTCGCTGGACCCATCCGTGCCCAACAACTATTACAGCGCGCCCAACTCTCTGTTCCTCGCCCTCGCCGCTGGGCGCCCCCTTCTCTGCCTGGACCACGGGGAGGTGGGCGAGATCGTGAAGGGGTACCGGTGTGGAGAGGTTTTCCCCAGCAACGACCCTGCCGAGATACGGAAGGCGGCCCTGCGCCTGATGGAAAGACACGACATCGCCGAGTGCGTTGAAAGGGCGTATGAAGAGTTCAACTGGGAACGCGCGAGGGAGAAACTCCTTGCGCTGTACGGATCCATACCACCCCCGAAAAGGTAAAATACCACGCGGATTCTCTGCCGTGTGAGGTGGATTTCATGGGGATGTCCGTGACGGAGAAGATACTCGCCCGCGCCGCGGGCAAGGACGATGTGTGCGTGGGGGAGATAGTGACCGTGGAGCCCACCTGGGTTATGTCCCATGACAACACCGCTGCCATAATCTCCCACTTCAGGAAGACGGGCGCGAAGAGAGTGTGGAACCCCGATAAGGTTGTGGTCATACTTGACCACGTGGTCCCGGCGGCCACGGCGGAGTACGCCAACAACCACAGGAAGATAAGGGAGTTCGTGAGGGAGCAGGGTATAACGAACTTTCACGACATCAACACGGGCATATGTCATCAGGTCATGGCGGAGAAGGGGTACGATGTCCCCGGGGCGGTTATACTCGGAGCGGATTCTCACACGACCACGCCCGGTGCCTTCGGCGCCTTCGCCGCCGGCATAGGAAGGAGCGAGGTTGCCGCCATCTGGGCCACGGGGAAGATATGGCTCATGGTTCCGCCGACGATAGAGATACGCGTGAACGGGGAGTTCCAGAGGGGGGTTTACGCCAAGGACCTCGCGCTTCACATCATAGGTGATATATCGGCCTCCGGCGCCGTCTACAAGGCGGTGGAGTTCCGCGGAGATACCGTGCGGAATATGAGCATCGCCTCCAGAATGGTCCTCACGAACATGGCGGCGGAGATGGGCGCTAAGAACGGCATCGTGGAGCCGGACGAGAAGACCCTGACCTATCTGAAGGGGCGCGCGAAGGTGCCCTTTGAGCCCGTATACGCCGACCCCGACGCGGAGTACGAGAGGAGCATAGAGTACGACGCATCCGATATCGTGCCGAAGGTTGC
>MTNG01000114.1 GCA_002011395.1 Candidatus Aciduliprofundum sp. JdFR-45 | reverse complement strand
GTCCCTGACCGCCTCAAAGTAGGGCAGCACTTCAACCGGCTCACGGGAGGAAACGCCTATCATCCTGCACAATTTTCAGCACCTCCCTCTGCTTCTCTATGAGTTCCGATATACCCTTGCTGGCGAGTTCCAGGAGTTTTCCCATCTGATCCAGCGTGAACGTGCCCCTTTCGGCGGTGGCCTGCACCTCTATGAGGTTGCCCCCGTGGTCCATGACGACGTTCATGTCAACCTGCGCCACCGAGTCCTCCTGATAGCAGAGGTCAAGCCGTTCCTGCCCGTTCACTATTCCAACGCTCACCGCCGCCACCTGCCTCACGATGGGACTCTCGCTGATGAGGCCCTCCGACATGAGGCGATTCACGGCGAGGTACAGCGCCACGAATCCACCCGTTATGCTCGCTGTCCTCGTGCCGCCGTCGGCATCCACCACGTCGCAGTCAATCCATATAGTTCTCTCACCCAGCCTCTTCATGTCCAGCGAGGCGCGGAGAGAGCGACCTATCAGCCTCTCAATCTCCTTGCTCCTGCCGTTCACGTGGCCGCGGTCCCTGAATATCCTCGTGGTGGACGAGCCGGGGAGCATGGAGTACTCGGCGGTGAGCCACCCATAGCCCTGTCCCTTCATCCACTCCGGCACGCTCTCTATCACGCTCGCCGAGCATATCACCCTCGTCCTGCCCATCTCTATGAGGGCCGAGCCGTAGGCGTTCCTCTGGTAATTGGGCAAAATGCGGACCTCTCTCATCTCGTCCGGCTGCCTCCCATCCGGTCTCATTGCACTATAAATGTCAGATGTGCGGATAAAGGTTACCCTCATTGATATCACATTTCTGTAGCGAAGTGATACTTTGTGACCTGAATATCCCTCGTCGCGGCTGCATCTTCCTATGAGAAAGTTTTATTAACGGATTGCCCATTGCCCCTGTCAGGCAACCCCACGGGGGATCAATCTATGGCGAGGAAGATCAGGAAGGAGAACCCGGAACTCATAGAACTGATATCGTTCCTCAAGCGGGCCTCCCGCGAGAACGGCGCGCGTATATGGAGGGATATAGCGGAGCGGCTTGAGAGGCCCAGGAGGGTATGGCCCGAGGTGAACGTGAGCAGGATTGAGAGGTACGCGAAGGACGGTGAGGTCATAGTGGTGCCGGGAAGGGTACTCGGCGCGGGCATTCTCACCAGAAAGGTCACCGTTGCCGCCGTGGGCTTCACGGGCACCGCCAGGGAGAAGATAGAGGGTGCGGGCGGAAAGGCCATGAGCATCCCCGAACTCGTTGAGAAGAACCCTAAGGGCAGCGGCGTTCGCATCATGGGGTGATCACAATGAAGGTCATAGATGCAGAAAATCACGTTCTCGGTCGTCTCGCCAGCCACGTGGCGAAGATGCTCCTGGAAGGGGAGCAGGTGGTCATAGTGAACGCCGAGAAGGCGGTTATAATAGGCGACCGCGACTACATATTTGAGAAGTACAGAAAGAGAATGGAGATAGGGAGCGTCAGGAAGGGTCCGCGCCACGTGAGGATGCCCGACCGCATACTCAGGAGAACGGTCAGGGGTATGCTACCCTATTACAAACCCTCCGGAAAGGCCGCCTACAGGCGCCTGCGCGTCTACATAGGCGTGCCGGAGGAATATGCCAACGTGGAGAGGATGAAAATTGAGGACGCCCTGAACAGACATCTCACGGGATACGTCACGCTGGGTGAGGTGGCGAAGCACCTCGGTGCGAAGTTTGAGGTGGTAGAATGAAGACCGTCGTCACGAGCGGTAAGAGGAAGACGGCAGTCGCGAGGGCTGTCGTGCGCCCCGGAAAGGGAAGGGTGCGCATAAATCACATCCCTGTGGAGATATACGGCGCCGAACTTCCCAGGGTGAAGATGATGGAACCCCTCCTGCTCATAGGCGAGAAGGCGAAGCATGTTGACATAGACGTCACCGTGCGCGGTGGCGGTGTCATGGGCCAGGCGGAGGCCGCGAGAACGGCCATCGCAAGGGGAATAGTCAGGTTCTTTGATGACCCGGAGATAGAGAAGATATACAAGGAATACGATAGAACGCTGCTGGTGAACGATGTGAGGCGCAAACTTCCGAAGCTTCCGCTGGGCCGCGGTGCCAGAAAGAGGAAACAGAAGTCGTACAGGTGATGGAATTGATAATACCCGTGAGGTGCTTCTCCTGCGGCAGGGTGATAGCGTCGGACTACGTGGCCTTCAAGAACAAGACGGACATAATAAGGAAGGCGGAGAACCGGGAGCCAACGAGCGAGGAGATACAGCGCATCTTCGAGGAACTCGGGATAAAGAGGTACTGCTGCCGCAGGATGATAGTCTCCCATGTGGACCTCATAGACGAGGTCCTGGAGTTCGAGTGAACCACAAAAGGGGCCGTGGGGTAGCTTGGCATCCTACCAGCCTGGGGCGCTGGCGACCCGCGTTCAAGTCGCGGCGGCCCCACCACCCACTTCACAGCATGAGAAACTCGTGTCCCCTTCCAATTTTAATGGAGTTCTCTATGAGTTTGCCCACGTACTCCCAGCTCTCCGCGAATGCTTCCGGGATATCAGCGCCTGAAGCCAGAAGGCACACCATGGCTGTTGCGAACGCGCATCCCGTTCCTCTCGGATTCGCCGATGCTTTTTCCCGCTTTCTGATGTGCACCTCACCCGCGTGAACGAGCACGTCCACGCATTCCCTGAGGTGCCCACCCTTCACCACGGCGGCCTCTGCCCCCATTTTGAGAAGCGCCTCAGCCGCCTTCACCGCAGAGTCCAGATTGTGGACGGGGATGCCCGTTAGATTCCCTGCTTCCACGGCGTTGGGGGTGACTACGGTTGCACGCGGGATTAACATTGTGCACAGCGCTTCCACGGCGTCGGGCGTGCAGAGGGGGGCGCCGTTTTTGGCCCTGAGGGGCGTGTCCAGCACGACAGGGGCTCTCACCCGGTCTAATATGGATGATATCGCTTCCGCCGCATCCGCATTCGGGACCATCCCTATCTTCACAGCGTCCGGCTCCATGTCCTCCAGAAGCGCCTCTGCCTGGCTCAGAATGGTGGTGGGGGAAAGCGGAAACGCTTCGCGGAGCCCCGTGGAGTTCTGCGACGTGAGAGCCGTGAGCACCGCCACGGGATAGCACCCCATTGCACGTGTCACGGCGGAGTCAAGCATAACCCCCGCGGAGCCCGATGGGTCGTGGCCCCCTATCAGCATGATGACCTTCAGGGACACGCGTTGTAAATGATGTGCGCCCTATACATACTTTTCCCAAACTTTTATTTCCCCTCAGTGTATGCCCCTACGAAGGTGAACGTGAGATGACACAGATATCATCCGCGAGGAAAGGCATCGTTACGGATGAGATGAGGGCCGTGGCGGAGAGCGAGGGCATAGACGTGGAGCGGCTCCGCTCGCGGGTCGCGGCCGGTCATGTCGTCATACTCAAAAGCACCGTGCATGATGTGAAGCCGGTGGGCGTTGGAAGAGGACTCCGGGTGAAGGTGAACGCTAACATAGGCACGTCCATGGAGATCGTGGACGTGGACATGGAGGTGGAGAAGGCCCGCGTCGCCGTGAAATGCGGAGCAGACACCATCATGGACCTCAGCACCGGCGGAGACCTGGATGCCATAAGGAGGCAGATAATGAGGGAAGTGCCCGTGGTCATCGGCACAGTCCCCATATACCAGGCGGCCTTTGATGCGCTCAGGAGGGGGAAGGCGATAGTGGACATGACGGAGGACGATATGTTCGGCGCCATAGAGAAGCACTTCAAGGACGGCGTGGATTTCGTGACAGTCCACGTGGGCGTGACCAGACAGGTGGTGGAGGGGCTCCAGCGCAGAAAGAGGGTTGTGGGCGTCGTGAGCAGGGGCGGTGCGTTTCTGACGGCGTGGATACTCCACCACGGTGAGGAGAATCCCCTCTACGCGAACTACGATTACCTGCTGGAGATGGCGAGGGAGTACGACGCCACGCTGAGCCTGGGCGACGGGTTGAGGCCGGGCGGTCTTCCGGATGCAACCGACTGGATGCAGATCGCCGAATTATACACGCTGGGCGACCTCGTGAGGCGTGCACGGGAGGCGGGAGTGCAGGCGATGGTGGAGGGGCCGGGCCACGTACCGATTGACCAGATAGAGGCGAACATACGGATGGCGAAGATAGCCACGGACAACGCACCCTTCTACGTGCTCGGCCCGCTGGTGACGGATGTCGCACCGGGCTATGACCACATATGCGGAGCCATAGGCGGGGCCATCGCGGCCCTGGCGGGGGCGGATTTCCTCTGCTACGTGACTCCAGCGGAGCACCTCGCGCTCCCCACGGTGGAGGAGGTTCGCGAGGGCGTGATAGCCACGAGGATTGCGGCCCACGCGGTGAATCTGACAAGGTTTGAGGATGAGTACTCGTGGGACCTTCAGATGTCCAGGGCGCGGGGGGCGCTTAACTGGGCCCGGCAGATGGAACTCGCCATGGACAGGGAGAAGGCGGAGGCGATACGCAAAGAGAGGGCTCCCAGCAACAGCGAGGTCTGCACCATGTGCGGCGAACTGTGCGCCATCCGGCTCGTGAGGGGAAAGTCCGTCCGTGGGTGTATGTGAGGACTTAAAATATATATTTCATCAATGCTTTTATTTAATCGTGCTCACCCGACTTGACAGGCTTCACCTGCTTTACATGGTGGTTGCTATTGCGGGGCTCACCCATCCCTTCTTCACAGCGAGATATCCGGATATCTTCTACCTCCTGACGGCCGTGTTTGCATGCGCCGTATCAACACTCGCAGTTGTCATCTACGTACTGTCGGGTAGGGAGATGAGGGCTATCTTCCAGCGTGGGGTCGTGTTCAAGGAGGGGTCTCTGAAACCGAGTGGGCGAGACCACCCCGCAGGGACCTCTGCAATTATCGGTTTATTCATGTACCCCATTATGGTATCATTCAGTTTCTCGGCAGTGAGTGAGATGAACAATGTGCCTTTCATTGTTATGTATTGCATAATGTACTGTGTGTTCATACTTGTCTATATAATGCCCTTTGTGGCAACGCACCCCTTCATGGTCACCAAACACGGATTATATCCACAGGTAAGTCTGTGGGATAAGTTGAGGGGAAAAGAGAATTTCATAAATTTTGACGATGTGGAGAGGGTTACGCCTGTCCTTGAATGGAATGTCAATGTGGACAGACCGCGCGTATCCGAGATCTGGATTCGCACACGGGAACATCTGTATAAGATCAAATTCCTGGATGAAAACATGAATAAGGCTCTTGAGGCTCTGCGTTCGGCCATGGGGTGGAGGTGGTCGCGGGTTTATGACGACACCGGCACCATAGACATTAAAAAGATGAATGAAGTGCTCCCGTACCTCCCATATGATAAGCGGCGCGTCAGGAATGAGGCGGCGGCATCATCGGTGATCATGGTGGTTGTGTGTTATATTCTCTATCTGGTTCTCCCATATCTTACCACGTGGGATTTTGTTGTGGCAATATTGTGTATGGTGGTTGTCATCTATGGGATATATCTGACATTATTGCTGATTTTGGCCTACCAGATCCGTCCCCAGGCCCTTGGGTATCTGAAGTTGATAGAGCGGTACAATGAGCAGCACACCACCATACCTATCCCAGAGAAATACAGAAAATACCTGGCAGAGATTAACAGCGGATGTGAGGGGAATAGAGATCTTGAAAACGCTGATTGGCATACCGTGTTCAGACGGTACAGGCAGGGATTGCGCATTCTGCGTGCATTTATACTGGTATCCGGAGCGGTGAGTGCATCCCTCATGGGGATGACCCTCATATCTTTTGATACATATTACAGAACGGCTATCACACTTGCATATGTTTTCATGTGCACGCTATACCCAATATTCATTTTCAACATGCACTACACTCAAAAGATACGCCGGGCTGTGGAGTTTGAGATAAGAACCGGAAAGAGTGTCATACCGGACGATGTGGACGATGAAATAGTCAGGTTTCTCAGATACGGAACCAGCACCAATACCGAATCAATGAAAGAGGAACTGAATAGACTGGAGAACAAAATGGCCCTGTGGTGGCTACCACTACTATTTTGCGGAATTCTTATGGTAGCGCTGGTGCCCTTTGAGAACATAACCGCTATTATGATAGTATTTGAGGCCACTGGTATCTCCTTCTTGATCGCCATAATCTCCATATGCTATTACCTCCCTTCGATAAACGAGAACATAATCAAAAAGAAAATCCTTGAGATGAAGGAGGCGGAGAGGTACCGGCCCGAGAGGACGTGATTTGCGCATACAATCACACAAATCCATGAAAACCCAAAAGTTTTATGTATAGCAACGGCCTATTTCTCGCGATGGTAAATAAGGAAACGCTGAGGAATACGCTCATAAAGGTGGCGTTTCTCACGTTCCTCCTTCTCCTCCTCTCATCCCTCGCCGCTCAGATTCCCAACCCTGTGCGAATGGCGGAGGCGAAGCCGGGGGAATTCCCTGCGGACATATGGCCCTTGGACCGCATCGCGGGCGATGACCTGAACGTCACCCCCGTGGCTATTCTTAACCTCACCACGGAGAACGGGGTGAACTACACGGAGGAGAGGTTCTACTACACATCAACCGAGTACGAAGGGAAGTTGGTGCGGATATACGCCGAGTTTCTACACCCCTCCAACGCCACGGGCTACCCCGCCATCCTCATAATGCATGGTTACGGGCACAACCACACAGATATGAAGCCCCTTGCGCGGAAATTCGTTGAGTGGGGGTGGGGAGCGCTAATACTTGACGCCCCGGACAGGGGCAACAGCACACCCTATCCAAGTATGGAACCCGAAAGCATATTAAACACAGTCCCGTCGCCCACAAACTCCTATTTCTACCAGGTGGCCTATGCCTGTATGCGGGGGGTCACGTTTCTATACAGCAGGAGCGACGTGGACCACACGAGGATAGGAATGACCGGTTTCAGCATGGGCGGATATGTTACCTACATATCCGCCGCGGTTGACCGCCGAATCTCGGCCGCCATGCCATTCATAGCAACGGGGAACGTACTGGATTCCATATTTACAGGTTCATTCACGAACTTCATGGTCCCGCCCTTCGTCGGACCGGACGATCCAGAGGTCAGGGATTTCCTGAGATATCTGGACCCGATAAACTACGCACCCAACATAACGCAGCCCATCCTTATAGCCATAGGAACGAACGATGAATTCTTCACCATCCACGGGCTGATGGACACCTACGCCGCTCTTGGCAGTTCGGAGAAGTACATATCACTCGTCCCCAACGTGGGGCATACCTTCACCCCGGTGTGGCTGAACACCACGCGGGCGTTCTTCAACCACGTTTTCTGGGGCGAGCCCTTTCCTGTGTCCCCGGAGTTAAGCGTCAGCACATCGCCTTTTTCCGTCAGAGTTAAGACCATAAACGCCGACCACGTTGTGTACCGCGACTCCTTCCCGGGTTCCGGATGGCAGACGGTTGACACGCAGGGCGAGGTCTACATATATCCCTTCGGGCGCAAGGTTACCCTCTACGCGGTGACCTATGTGAACGGCGTGTGGGTATCCACCGAGCCCATTGAGGTGGAAGTTTACGGCGCTTCCATGCCGCTGATAATTGCCTCCATAGGCGTGCTGGCGTATCTGCTGTTCCTGATAAGACCCAAGATCGCCCCCGTGGACACCCTCCCCCTGGCCCTCACGCTACTGGGCACATCATTCCTGTGGGCCGGTTTCTGGAACCGCTCCATGCCGGGCATACTCATGCTCGCGGATAGATACTACGCGCCTGCCGTGGCTTTTATGACGCTCGCAGTTTACGTTCTCTACGTGTTCTCTGTACTGCTAATGAGGGACAGGCGAGGGCGCATAGCGGTCTCCGCAGTCCCGGCGGGAGCCACGTTGTTTTTCATCCTTGTGTTTTACACACTGGCGGGGGAGGCGTACATCCTCCCCGGCCCCGGCGGCGTTGCCACCATTGTGTCGCCCGCCATAGAGGTGATTCTGTGGAGGAGAGAAAAGAATTTAAGACAATAGACCCTTATTCCTCCTATGGCGTTGAACTTACCTGATGTGCTGGCGGGGCTGATACTGGTCCTATCCGCACTGTTTCTCACGGTGGCGGTGAGGGCCTACAGGGACACCGGGACGAGGAGAGCCATGCTGGGAGCAGTTGTGTTCTTTCTGTTCCTTCTAAAGGCACTGCTGTACGTTCTCTCCGCATTTTCCCTGCTATCCTTTGACATTACGCACTCCCTCGCGCTGGACGCAGGCCTCCTCATAATACTCTACCTCTTCCTGATAACAAGGTGATGGACGGATGGAGGGGGAAGGGGGTGCAAGGGAGAGGATCAGGCGTGAGATCATACTTAACCCAGGCCTTCACTTCAGGGAACTACAGAGGCGCCTCTCGCTCCCAACGGGCGTGCTGGAGTACCACCTGAACCGCCTCGTGAAGGATGGCGATGTGGAGGCCGTGAAGGACGGAAAGTACGTCAGATACTACCCATCTATGGCCCTCACGCGGGAGGACAAAAAACTCCTGAAGGTGCTGAGGAGGGGAACCATCAGGAAAATACTGCTGTTCCTGGCCGACGGGCCAAAGACGGGGACGGAAATCTCAGAGGCCCTGGGCATAACGCCCTCCACCACATCGCGCCACCTTGCCTATCTGCAGTCCGAGGGGGTCGTCGCGGTGGAGAAACGGGGACGCACGAAATTCTACTCCCTGCGCGAACCCGAGCGGATGATATCGGTTCTCAGAAAATTCCGAAGAAGTTTCATGGACAAACTCGTGGACAACTTTCTGGAAGGTTTCGTGGAGGATTAGGGCCTCCTCCGAAGGTAGATGTAAGACACCGCTATTATCGCAACACCGACCGCTACGCCCGTGGCAACCGATGCGCCGTGTTCCTGAACTTCCTTGACGGTCTCCGTGGCCACCTCGGCCGCGCCCCCCTCTCCGCCCTCCGGCACCTCCATAAAGAAGGGGACCGGGCTGACGATCTCCGGGTCGTGGTGTATGGTGAGGGAAGACGAGTATAGGAACGTTACCATGAGTTCGTTTCCGACCCTCTGATACAGGCTTATCACATTCCCGCCCGAACACACCTCGTTCCACCGGTAGCCGAACTCGTATCCTCCACTCTCAACCTCTACTGAATTTGACAGCGTCTGCTCCATGAGGTCGGAGTAATTGATCCACCCGTCCCCAACCCCGGAAAACCTGTAATTCGCATCGCTACCGTAAACGTTGCTTTCAATTCCGATGAAACCCTCAAACTCCTTGCCCGCGGTGAGCGTTATGTCTATTCGCACCTCATTGTTGCGAACAGCGTAGCCCCCCTTTGAGTAGTTGTTCTCTGCGATGTAGATGTCAAACGTGAGGCGCACATCCATGGTCTCAGGGGGGCCGTAAATCTGAGGGGATATCATGGTGAGCTCCTTGACCGTGGATATGTGATAAAACCGGCCCATATCCGGGTCTTGCCCCTCCTTCACCTTCACGCTCCATCCCCCCGAAAAGTCCGCGGTGTAGAAATCAAATCTGCGCATCATAGCATCGTCAACGTCGTCCACTATGTACAGCCTTGTGAACTCAACCCCTGTATATGTCCCGTTCACGTTCACCTCAATCCGCGGCACATCCTTGTAGACGAGCACCTGGGCCCTGGGAAATTTTATGCTTATGTAGTCCGTCGTCTCCCCCACGGTCTGGGACAACGCGAGGGGTGCGACGAGCACCAGGGCCAGGAGGACATAGACCGCTCTCACACATGACGTTATGAACCTCGCCTTAAATATCATTTTTGGTACAGTTCCCCAACCTTCCGCAGCGTCTCCCTTATTCTATCCACCAGACGAGGGTTGTAAAGGGCCGCTGCGGGGTGATAACACGGTACAAGTATAACATCATCCACGTGAAAGACCTTCCCCACCATCTCGCCCATTGAAGTGAATCTGATACCGTACATGCCGAGAACCGTCTTCGCGGGCACCATCCCGAGAAGAACCATTATGCGGGGTCCGATGAGCGATATCTGCCTACGCAGATACGGCATGCACGCCCTGACCTCGGAGGCGCGGGGAGTTCTGTTTCCGGGCGGCCTGCACTTCACCACGTTGGTTATGTAAACCTCATCCCGCCCTATGCCGATCTCCGCCAGGATCTCGCTCAGCAGGCGTCCTGCTCTACCCACGAAGGGCTCGCCCCTCTCATCCTCCTGCCTCCCCGGCGCCTCCCCTATGAGCATGAGAGTTGCATGGGGATTGCCCGTGCCCGGAACGGCATTTTTACGCGTTCTGCACAGGGGGCAGTTCGTGCACGCCCTGATCTCCTCCTCCAGCGCTTCCAGCGTCATCTCTCCACCATCCCAAGAAACATCCTGTGTATTCTCGTATCGCCTGTCAGTTCGGGGTGGAACGTGAGCGCGAGCATGCGCCCCTCTCTGGCCATAACGATGTCATCTCCCAGAGTGGCGAGCACTTCAGCATCTCCCCACACGCGTGTTATGGCGGGTGCGCGGATGAACACTGCGGGGAAGGGCTCATCCATGCCCTTCACCTTCAGAGGCGTCTCAAACGACTCGCGCTGCCTCCCGTAGGCGTTGCGCCTCACGGCGATGTCCATCAGGCCAAGCGAGACCACGCGATCCCCTGCGTTCTCCACTTCCTTCGCCAGAATAATGGAGCCGGCACATGTGCCCATCACGGCGAGGTCATCGCTTAGCGCTCTCTCCCTCACCACGTCCCACAGCCCGTGTCGCTTCATGAGACGCGATATCGTGGTGCTCTCGCCACCGGGTATGATCACGCCATCCACATCTCTCGCAGCGTCCGCTCTCCTCACCCAGAGGACCTCCCCCCTCACTCCCATTTCCTCTATGGCGGCCCTCGTCGCAGCGATGTGTTCGCTGACATCGCCCTGGATGCCTATGACGCCGATTCGCATGGCGGGGTGATATACCAGGGGGTTAAAAAGGGTTTAGGGCTGGCGCGGGGAGCGGGGATCGAACCCGCGTGGGCAACCGCCCAACGGCTTAGCAGGCCGTCGCCTTACCGCTCGGCAATCCCCGCCTTCGCGTGGTTTATACGCTTGCCCGATATAACCTTTGCCCCCAAACTGGAAATAAGTATTTATACAGGTATCACCATAGTTTATCGGATGCCGAGGAAGATACCACCCGAGGAGATCGTGGCTGAAAAGGTCAGGGAGATCGTGTCCTCCGGCGAGGGGTTCATGACTCAAACGCATCTTCTGCACGAGGTCAGAAAGGCGCTCAGGAAGATAGATGAGGATTACGCCATATCCCCCCGGAGAATGAGGCGCATCGCGCTGAAGCACGGGGTGAAGGTGGACATAGAGTACAGGCAGACGGACAGGCCCCTCGGGAAGCTGAAGGCCTGCCCGGTCTGCGGGAGTGAACTGAAGGTGATAAGGAACGTGACCCTTGACGGTGGCATCGTTCCCTTCGGCGTGAAATGCCCGCTCTGCGGCTACTGGTCGGGAAATCCGAAAAGGGTACCGGGCAAGTACGTGTTTCATATGTGAGGTGGTTTCCGTGATTTATGTAGGTGTTCTTGAGAAGGGCGAGGACCTGTTTGAGGGCCTGACGAGGATATGCGAGGAGTACGGCATCAGGCAGGGCGTGATAGCGACCGGAATAGGGATGCTGACGGACTTCAAGGTGGGGTACTTCGACGGGAGGGAGTACCACGTCGAGGAGCACAACACCCCCTACGAGGTTCTCGCGATGCAGGGAACGATAGCGTCCGGCGAGAGACGCTTCCACGTACATGCGGCTCTATCGGGCCCTGACCATCGCGCCATTGGAGGGCACATTCTGGAGGCGAGAGTTGACCCCACCCTGGAGGTTGCGGTGGTCCCCGTGGAGTACGTGGAGATGAGAAGGGTGCAGAGGGGAACCCTCTGGGTGCTGGAGGTATCGCGTTAGACCCATCCGGCCCTTTCTATCTCCCTGTCCTTCTTCGTCTTTTTCTTGAACTCCTTGTAATGCGCCTTGCACAGGTGAACCTTCCCGCGGCCGGCGGGAATGTCCAGAACCTTGCTGGCCTTCTGCCGTGAAACCGTTCGCACGGCCTCTTCCCCGCATCCGGGGACGTCGCATTTCTTACCGATGCCATGCATCCTTTATCACCTCTCACGCCAGTCCCAGCCGGGCGTCCTCACACCTATCTTGGCTATGTAGGTGAGCGTTCTCTTGTGCATGCTTCTCCTGACCATCTCCTCCACTCTCATGACTGTTTCCATCGGCACACCGACGAGTTCCGCTATTTTCTCCGATGGATAGAGAAGTTCTATGCCGTGGAGTATGGAATCCAGAAGGTCGTACTCTATTCCGAGTTCGCCCTCGTCCGTCTGGCCCGCCCACAGGCCCGCCCGGGGCGCTTTCTCTATGATTTCACGGGGAACGCCGAGGATGCGCGCGAGTTCCCTCACCTGCGTCTTGTAGAGATCACCGATGGGCGCGAAGTCGCTCGCCCCGTCGCCGTACTTCGTGAAGTATCCCGTGAGTATCTCGGATTTGTTGCTTGTGCCCGCCACCAGACCGCCCAGAAGGTTCGCGTGGGAGTACAGGAGTACCATCCTTATTCTCGCCTTGACGTTTCCCCTCGCCACCCTGTCCTCCATGGGATGTATGGAGAAGAACGCCTCCTCAACGGGGGTTATATCCACGCTGCTGTAATTTATTCCGAGTTTTTCGGCCACCGTCTCCGCATGTCTCGTGTCCTCCTCGGGCGTGCTGTCGTCCGGCATGTGATACGCGTACACCCTCTCGGGTCCGAGTGCCCTGGCGCAGAGATACGCCACCACGGTGGAGTCCAGCCCGCCCGACAGGCCGATGACCACGGGCATATTTCCCGCGTAGTCCTCTATGAATGATATGAGCGCCTCGGCCGTGTGCTCGGGAAGCCGGGGTCTCAGCGGGTTTTCCTTGTTATGCGATGCCACTTTATCACCCTCCTGAACTGTATTATGAGCGTCTTGAGCGTTATCTCGCCCACCAGTTTCTTCTGCTCGTCCACGACGGGGAGGCGGCGGTGTCTGTACTGGTGCATCTTTACCAGGGCGGTCTCAACGGTGTCCGTGGGCTTCAGCGCGACGATTTTGGTGTTCATCACGTCCTCCGCCCTCTTTATATTTCCCAGCAGTATGGAGCGTACGTTTATGGAACCGATGGTGTAAGGGGAGAGTTTTTTCGGCAGCAGTATATCAAGCAGGTCCTTCTCGGTGATTATGCCCCTCAATTTCATGCTGTCCTTGCTCTCCACTATCCACACGTGCCTTCTGGAGCTGAGTATGGCGAATACCTCCTCTATGGATGCCCTGCACTCCAGTATGGGCAGGTCCCACACGCTCTTCTTCATGATGGCCTCTACCGGGACCTTGTAGAAGTGCTTCAGCAGGTGCTCGTACCTGACATCGTCATCCTTCAATCTTTCACCTCCTCTCTCGCCACCGCCAGTCGGCGCAGGGGCACACCGTGGAGGACCCGCAAGGGCGAGGGGAACTAACGTGAAAAAGAGTATATTAATGTTTTGGACGCGACTGGGGGGCGCCCCGCAGATGTCGTTGAGGGCTAATCGCCTTAAAAGTGAAACGACGGGAGCCAGCGCAGGTTTTATATCCCACCGGCGCCTCCCGCCTTTCATGCTGTACGCGTTCCTCGCGGCCCTCGTGCCCTACATAGTCGTGGTGGACCCCATCTGCGCCGCCCCTCTCTACGTCTCCATCACGTCGGGGTATCCGTCGGGGAAGAGGAGGGCCGTTGCTCTGGACGCGTTTCTGGCAGCCACTCTAATATTGATATCCTTCGCAGTCTTCGGGGGCGTGATACTGGACTACTTCGGCATTTCGCTGGAGGCGCTGGAGATAGGCGGTGGCATACTCATGCTCATGATGTCGCTGGAGATGGTGAAGGAGGGCGAAAAGCCCCGCGGTAGAAAGAGGACGGCGGAGGAGATCGGAGAGGCGGCCATCGTGCCCCTCGCGATACCTCTCCTTGCGGGCCCCGGCGCCATCACCCTCACCATGATCATGGTGGAGAAGTACGGGCTTCTTCCAGTCATACTCGCCATAGTGGCGGTGATGCTCATCACGCTCGTCATACTCCTCACGGCGGAGAGAACCCTGCGTCTTCTGGGGGTGAAGGGCGCCATGGCGCTAACGCGCGTTGCAGGTCTGCTCCTCGCCGCCCTGGCGGTGCAGTACATTCTGGAGGGCATAACGGGGTGGTATCTGACGCACATGGTTTGAGTGCGCGGGGTTTCACCCTTCGGCGGGCCGACGCACCCGCCACGCAGAGCTTTGGCGGTCTCTCATAAATCATCCGATAAAATATATATGGCGATACGGGTATATAGTTCACGGTGAAAGGTATGGTCTGGAAAAAGGCATCCATAGCGTGTTTGCTTGTGGCCCTGTTCTTATCGGGCTTCGCGAGCGCGACCGTAGACTTCCAGGTATCAGACGACCCGGACATATCCTACGAGGACTTTGACATCGTAGCCGCCGGTGGCTATCAGAGCAACAACAGCGTGGTCTTCTGGATGGAGGTAAGAGGGACAATCAATCTAAACCCGCCCGATGGCTACCTGTACGGCTACTTCGTCAACGTTCACACGATCTCGGACCACACCATAGACCTTTCCCTCTACGCCACGAACTCAAGTGGCTCCACAACGCTGATTGCCACCATGGCCGTTGACGGTTCGGACATCACATTCCTGGATGAAACCGCCTATTCCATTTCGGGGAACAGGCTTTACTTCTACGTGGACGGGATCATAGGCGGTGTCAGCGACGGCGTTGACACCGTGGAATTCTACACGTCAAGGACAAGCGGCATCCTTCCCGGAACGGCCGTGGACTCCGTTCCTTACAGCGCATCCACGACAACGTCCGGTACAACGTCAGACGGGACAGAAACGGGCGGGGAGAGCATGGGAATGGACTGGCTGCCATTCATGGCTGTTGCCGGCATAATGTGCCTCTGCTATGCTCTTCCCTTCATCATATCCCTCATCCTGGCCATATGGGTCTACAAGGACGCAAAGAGACGCGGCGATGACAGGGCCCCGCTGTGGTTCGTTCTGGTGTTCTTCCTGCCCATTCTGGGTCTGATAATATACCTCGTCCTGCGCAAGGAGGAAACTCCGCCTCCACCACCGCCCCCGCCGCAGCCACCGCAACCCCCGCAGCCACAGCAGTGACCGCCCCTCCCCAACTTTATATTTTTTCTCCGCATATCCCTTTCTATGCCCCGGAGTGGAAAACGCGCGGCCATACTCTGTCGCGGGCTCTACGGCGAGATCGGCGGGAAGACCGCCAGGGGGCTCGTTCTCCACTCCATGGACTACGAGATCGTGGCCGTCGTGGACGAGACCCTCGCGGGAAGGGACGCGGGGGAAATCATAGACGGGCGGACGCGGGGCATACCCATAGTTGCGGATCTGGAAGGAATTGACTACGACATACTCATCATAGGGGCCGCGCCCGTGGGAGGTGCCTTCCCCGAGGAGTGGCGCGAGGACGTGAGGAGGGCCCTTCTCGCCGGCAGGACGGTCATATCTGGCCTTCACACATTCCTCTCGGACGACCCGGAGTTGAGGGAGATCGCGGAGAAACACGGCGGGAAGATAATTGACCTCAGAAAGCCCCCCGAGAATCTGCGCATGATGGACATGTCCGTGCGGGACGTGTACGTCCCCGTCGTGCTGACCATGGGAACATCCCCAGCCATAGGGAAGAGGATCACGGCGGTGGAGCTCGTGAAGGCCGCGCGGCGGAGGGGGATAAACGCGGGCTTCGTGGCCACCGGGCAGACAGGGATCATGATAGGTGCGGACGCGGGCGTGGTCATAGACCGCATCCCCGGCGATTTCATAAGCGGAATGGTGGAGGAGATGGTGGTGAGGGTGGCGGAGAAAAGAGATATGATATTCGTGGAGGGGCAGGGCGCCATCAGCCACCCCGCGTACTGCGG